>JAVKCR010000216.1:0-3224 GCA_040222645.1 Rhodospirillales bacterium | reverse complement strand
CCACCGGCTTCGCCACGGTCACGGGCGGCGCGGCGGATTGCGCCAGCGCCGGCCCGGCGGACAGCAGGACCACGGACAACAGGAACAGGAGAGCCAGCAGAACAGGCTGGAACCGACGATTCAGAAGCGAACCGCCCTTGTGGCAATCGCGCATGCAAATACCTCGAACAACGATGTGATTTATGATTTTCCACACGTCCAACCATCGATCCCTGCTCGATCGCGCGTGGCTTATGAAACCGGTGCCTTGCAGGCTGCCCTGATTTTCGCGGCGGACATTAGGGCAAGACGTCCCGGTCGCCAACCGAAATGGTCGCTGCCGAACCCGGCGTCAATGGGGCGAGAGAAAGTTGAACCGGGGTCACAGCCCGGTACGGTCGAGCCAGCGGTAGCCGGCAACCGCCGCCGACAGGAACCAAGGCCGGCCGGTATAGAAGGGGCGGGTCCGGAACGGGATATCGTCGAAACCGGTATGGCCGGCGTCCAGCCCCAGCACTTGCTGGCCGGTTCGCATGCCGAGATAGGCGGACATTCCGACGCCAGAACCGCAATAGCCCATGGCGAAACGAATGCCCTCGTGACTGCCGATATGGGGCAGTTCGTCGAATGTATAGGCGACGAACCCGACCCAGCTGTGGCTGATGCGGACACCCGCCAGGTCGGGAAACAGCCGCACCATTTCAGCCTGCAGCCGCTGTCCGCTGACGCGCGGATCGGTCTCGCTCGCCGATACCCGGCCGCCGAAGACGATCCGCTTCCGGTCCGGCGACGGCCGGTAGTAGAAGACCACCTTGCGGCTGTCGGTGATCATCCGGCGGGTCGGCATCAGCCGGTCCATCAGCTCCGGCGCCAGCGGTTCGGTGGCGATGATGTAGCTGCCGATGGGAATCACCCTTCGGCGCTGCCAGGGCGTCACCGCGCCGGTATAGCCGTTGGTCGCCACCACCACGTCGCGCGCCCGGATAACTCCCTTTGACGTCACGACCTCGAATCCCGGTCCGGTGCCCCGGATCGATTCCGCCCGGCAGTCCGTAACGATTTCGGTGCCGGACATGCATGCGATCCGCAGCAATTCCCGGTGAAACTTCGCCGGGTGCAGGCTGGCGTGGTTCAGGTTCACGATGCCGCCGTGATATATTTCGGTGCCGAGTTCCGAATGCTGATCGGCGCGGCTCACCACCCGGACAGGCTTCTCGAGCCCTTTCGGCTGGCTGGCCGCCGCCGCCGCCATCGCGCGAAACTGGCGGGGGTTGTGTGCGGCATGGAACCGCCCGCATATCTCGAAATCGCAATCCAGCCCTTCCGCCGTAATGAAATCGCCGATCCAGGCGAGGGAATTGTGCCCCTCGCGGGCGATGGCCATCCCCTTGTCGGCGCCGTATCGGCGGCAGAGGGTCTCGTATCCCGGCTTGATCGAGGTCGAGATCTGGCCGCCGTTGCGCGTGCTGCAGCCCCAGCCGGCGCGCTCCGCGTCGATGACAAGGGTCGAACGTCCGCCCCGCGCCGTCTCGATGGCGGCGGACAAACCGGTATAGCCCGACCCGATGACCAGCACGTCCACCGAGGACGGCAGACCGGCGTCACCGGTTCCGGGCGGCGCCACATCGTCGAGCCAGCAGGCATCGGTGCGAAGATCGTCAGTGAAGATATCGCCGCCGGTCCGGGTCAGACTCATCTGCAAACCTGTCCCCTGGTGAAGCAGCCGGCCGGCGACAGGCCGTCCGCCGGAGATACTTTAACCTTCCGTCAGCCGACGTCCAGACTGTCGGCCGCGGATATGCGTCGAGATGGCATGATATCGAATCAACCGGTCTGGCCCCTCGCTGCCGGACGGCCTAATGTTCGAAAACAAGACAATCACGAAAGAGAATCAGACGATGTCCGAGACCGACGCCCCCTACATGCTGACCGCAACCGAAGCGCTTCGCCGGATCGATGCCGGAACGCTGTCACCGCCGGACTGGATCGCCTCCTGCCGGGAACGCATTCGCCTGCGCGAACCGGAAATCCATGCATGGGCCTACCTTGACGACGACGCGGAACGCGAAGCGGCCGAACAGGTGAGGCTGGGACGCCGGTCGATCATTCCGGTCGGTGCGAAGGACATCATCGATATCGAGGGCATGCCGACCATGATGGGGACCGATTTCCATTCCCCGGCGCCCGCCACCCGCGAGGGCGGTTCGGTCGCCCTGATGCGGGAGGCGGGCTGCGTCTTCCTCGGCAAGACGGTTTCCACCGAACTCGGCCATCGCCATCCCGGACCGACGCGCAATCCGCACAATACCGCCCATACGCCGGGCGGGTCGTCCTCCGGATCCGCCGCCGCCGTCGCCGATTTCATGGTCCCGCTCTGTCTCGGCACCCAGACGACCGGATCCGTCATCCGCCCGGCCGCCTATTGCGGCGTTGTCGGCTACAAGCCGAGCTACAACGATTTCGACAAGACCGGCGTGCTCGCGAACGCCCCGTCGATGGATACGCTCGGCATCCTCGCACGCTGCGTCGAGGACGCGGCCCTGCTGCGCGGCATCCTTGTCGAGGCGCCGTCGGACGGTTTGGAAGGGACACCGCTCGACAAGCTGACCTTCGGCCTGCTCACCACGTCGCCATGGGAAAAGGCCGACGCGGAAAGCCGCAAGCTGATCGAGAACCTGATGGGCGATCTCGCCGCCCGGGGCGCCCGAACCACGACACTCGGACTTGACCGGGAAATTGCGCGCCTGATGGAACTGCAGCGCCTGATCAGCGGCTACGAGTTCAAGCGCAGCATCGCGTTCGAGCGATTCCGGCATTTCGACCGGCTGAGCCGTATCCTGCGCGAGGGCCGTCTCGCGGACGGCGAAAGGGTCAGCTCCGGCGAGTACCAGCATGCCCTCGTGGAACTTGCCCGCCTGAAATTCCGCATGACGGAAATCTTCGCGGAGGTGGACATCATCGTCTTCCCGAGTGCCGCCGGCCCGGCCCCCGAAGGTATCGGGTCGACCGGCGAACCGACCTTCAATTCGGCATGGACGCTGGCCGGCAACCCGGTGGTGACCTTGCCGCTGTTCACATCGGCAAAATCGGGCCTGCCGATCGGATGCCAGTTCATCGGCGGGCTCGGTCGGGACGACATGCTGCTGTCGGCCGCGAAATCGGTGATGGACAGCGTTGCCAGCTGATAAAGTTGCGTGCGATCAATTGACCGCGGCGAGGAACGCCCCGGGATATCGGAAATACCG
>JAVKCR010000215.1:0-6602 GCA_040222645.1 Rhodospirillales bacterium | reverse complement strand
TTCACCGTTGAGGCTCCCACTTTCGTGGGAGCGAGGGAAAGAGGTATAGGGATTGTCATCCCGGGGCCGCCGCAGGCGGAACCCGGGATCTCCGGCACTAAACGCAAACTCAGGAGATCCCGGACTGGCGCTGCGCGCCATCCAGGATGAGCTGTTCTTGTCGAGGTCTGGCGGTTCAACAACAAAGCAAGCTATGACAGCCGTTCAATTCCAGACGCAGAATCTCACCCGTACAGTTCCTCCAACCTTTTCCCGTAGACCTGCTTCAGGATGTGGCGGCGGACCTTCATGGTGGGCGTCATCTGTTCGTTGTCGACCGAGAAAGGCGCCTCGGCGATAAGCACCCTGCGAATGCGTTCGATCGAGGAAAGCCGCTCGTTGACCCGCGCCAGCACGCCTGCATAGGCCTTTGCGAAATCAGGGTCGGCGGCGAGCAGGGCCATGTCGGCGACCTTGTGGTTCTCCTCGGCCCAACTCTTCATGAATTCCTCGTCCGGCACGACCAGCGCCACCAGATGCGGGTGGCGGTCGCCGTAGACCATGCATTGCGCCACTTCCGGTTCCAGCGAGAGGATGCCCTCGACGCGCTGCGGCGAGATGTTGTCGCCACCGGAATTGACGATGATGTCCTTCTTGCGGTCGGTGATGACGATATGGCCGTCCATGTCGATGCGCCCGATATCGCCGGTATGCAGCCAGCCGTTCTCGTCGATGGCGGCGGCGGTCGATTCCGGGTCGTTCCAGTAGCCCTTCATCACCATCTCGCCCTGCACCAGGATCTCGCCGTCGCGGGCGATCTCCACCTTCACATCCTTGACCGGCGGGCCGACCGATTCGATGCGCAGGCTGCTCGGCCGGTTGGCGGAGATCACCGGCGCCGCCTCGGTCTGGCCGTAGCCCTGCAGGATGGTCAGCCCGAGCGAGGTGAAGAATAGCCCGACATCGTAGTTCAGCGGGCCGCCGCCGGAGACCAGCGCCTTCAGCCGGCCGCCGAAGCGCGCGCGCACCTTGTCGCGCACCAGCCGGTCGAGCACCCGGTCGGCGATCCTGTCGATCACGGTCAGCCGGTCCGGCGTCTCGTACTTCTTGCGGCCGAGCGCCAGCGTCCTGTTGAACATGCCGCGCTTGAGACCGCCGGCGCTTTCCAGCCCGCGCATGATGCGTCCGCGCATGGTCTCGTAGAGACGCGGCACCGCGGTCATGATGGTCGGCCTGACTTCCAGCATGTTGGCGGCGAGCTTGTCGATGCTCTCGGCGTAATAGACCTCCGCGCCGATGGAGACCGGGAAGATGAGGCCCGCGAGATGTTCGTAGGAATGGCTGAGCGGCAGGAAGGAGAGGAAAATCTCGTGTATCAGCCCGAACTCGAGCAGCAGGTCATGCGCGCCCATGCAGTTGAACAGGATGGCGCCGTGCGAAAGCGTCACCCCCTTCGGCAGGCCGCCGGTGCCCGAGGTATGGATGATGCAGGCGGCGTCCGTGCGCTTCAGACGCCGCAGCCGGTCGACCACGAGGTCGGGGCGCTTCGCCCCGCGTTGCATCACCTCGTCCATCGCCAGCAGGGTAACCCCCGCGGGGACCTCGGCCTCCGCCTTTTCCATCAGTATGACGGTCTTCACGCAATTCAGTTTCTCGACCGCTTTCAACACCGGGTCGAGCAGGCGCCTGTTCGACACGATCACCGCGCGCGCCTCGACATTCGAGATCACGTGCTGGTGGTCGTCGGCGGTGTTGGTGACATAGGCCGGCACGGTGATGCCGCCGAAGGCCATGATGGCGAAGTGGGCGATCGCCCATTCCGGCCGGTTCTCGCTGACCAGCACCACCCGGTCGCCGATGCCGAGGCCGCAATCCTCCAGCCCCCGGGTCAGCAGGGAGACCTGCTCGGCCGCCTTGCCGTAGGTGCGCCCCTTGTAGCGGCCGTCCTTCTTGGCCCAGAGAAACGGCCGGTCGTGATAGAGCGCGGCGTTCTCGAAGAACATCGCGGGCAGACTGGTCCATTCCTCGAACTTCATGCTTAACCTCCCTGGTTCGCGCTATTTTGGGTGGCGATGGCGCGCTGGCAAACTTTTTGCGCAAATCTTTCCGTTCCCGAGATTGCATCGCCGCCGCAGCGCTTCAAGATCACCCCTGCGCGACCTATATCACCTGCATGACACAGCTTGCGAGAACCGGAGTATCCATGAGTCCCGACGCCGCCGCCCAGAAGACCGCCTCCCTGCCGGAATGGAACCTGGCCGACCTCTATCCCGGACCGGACAGCCCCGAGCTTGAGAGCGATGTCGAGAAGCTGGCGAAGCTCGCCACGAAATTCCGCGAGAGCTGGCAGGGCAAGATCATGGAAATCGACGGCGCTGACCTCGGTACAGCGATCGCGGAATACGAGGCGATGACCGAACTCACCGGCAAGATCATGTCCTACGCGCAACTGCTGCATGCCGGCAACGTCTCCGATCCCGAGATCGGTCGCTTCTACCAGACCCTGCAGGAGCGGATCACCGGCATTTCGACCGAGACCCTGTTCTTCACCCTCGACATCAACCGGCTCGGCGAAGACCGCATGGCCGCCCTGCTGAAACATCCGAAGGTTGCGCATTACGCGCCATGGCTCCGCGACCTGCGCGCCTTCCGCCAGCACCAGCTCGCCGACGACATGGAACGCCTGCTGCACGAACTCGACGTTTCCGGCCGGTCGGCCTGGATCCGGCTGTTCGACGAGACCATGGCCGATCTCCGCTTCCCGTTCGAGGGCGGCGATCTCACCACCACCGAGATCTTCGACAAGCTGTCCGACACGAAGCGCGACACCCGCCAGGCAGCGGCGGAGAGCATCGGCAAGGTGCTGCTGAAAAACCTCCGGCTGTTCTCGCTGATCACCAACACGCTGGCCAAGGACAAGTCGATCGACGACGACTGGCGCAACTACCCCCGCCCCGTCTCGGCGCGCAACCTGAACAACGCGGTCGAGGACGAGGTGGTGGACGCCCTCGTCGAGGCCGTGCGCGAGGCCGCCCCCCGCATCTCGCACCGTTACTACGCCATCAAGGCGAAGTGGCTCGGGCTTGAGAAGCTGAAGCACTGGGACCGCAACGCGCCGCTGCCCGAGGATGACGACCGCAAGATCGGCTGGGACGAGGCGAAAGCGACCGTGCTCGACGCCTACGGCGCGTTCTCGCCCGACATCCGCTCCATCGCCGAGCGCTTCTTCGACGGCGGCTGGATCGACGCCCCGGCGCGGCCCGGCAAGGCCGGCGGGGCCTTCGCGCATCCGACCGTGCCGAGCGCGCATCCCTACGTGCTGCTCAACTACCAGGGCCGGGTGCGCGACGTCATGACGCTGGCCCACGAACTCGGCCACGGGGTGCACCAGGTGTTGGCCGGGCCGCAGGGCAACCTGATGGCCAACACGCCGCTGACGCTGGCGGAGACCGCCTCGGTGTTCGGCGAGATGCTGACCTTCCAGTCGATGCTGAAGGCGACGACGGACCCGGCGAAGCGCAAGATCATGCTCGCCGGCAAGATCGAGGACATGATCAACACGGTGATCCGCCAGACCGCCTTCTACGAGTTCGAGCGCCGGGTGCATGACGCGCGCAAGAAGGGCGAACTCTCCGGCGACCAGATTTGCCGCCACTGGATGGACGTGCAGCGCGAGAGCCTCGGGCCGGCCTTCGACTTCACCGACGATTACCGGGTCTACTGGACCTATATCCCGCATTTCATCCATTCGCCGTTCTACGTCTACGCCTATGCCTTCGGCGATTGCCTTGTGAACGCGCTCTACGACCTGTTCGAGGAGGGCCACCCGGCCTTCCAGCAGAAATATCTCGACATGCTCTCCGCCGGCGGCGTGCACCGCCACAAGGAGCTGCTGGCGCCGTTCGGGCTGGACGCCTCGGACCCGGCCTTCTGGTCGCGGGGTCTCAGCGTCATCGAGCGCATGATCGACCAGCTCGAGGAGCTCTGATGGCCGCCGACGGCACTGGCGAAGACGACAATATCGGCCGGCGCGTGCGCCGCTATGCCCGGGTCTCCGGCGCCATGGCGGGCGTCGGCGCGCGGCTGGCGGGCGAACGCGTCTTCGGCATCCCGATGGACAAGGGCCGCCATGCCGGCGACCTGACCGCGGCGCTTGGCGGGCTCAAGGGCCCGCTGATGAAGGTCGCGCAGATCATGTCGACCATTCCCGACGCGCTGCCGAAGGAATATGCCCAGCAATTGCAGCAGCTGCAGGCCAACGCCCCGGCCATGGGCTGGCCCTTCGTCAAGCGGCGCATGGCTGGCGAACTGGGCCCGGACTGGCAATCCCGCTTCGCCTCGTTCGAGCGCGAGGCCGCCGCCGCCGCCTCGCTCGGACAGGTCCACCGCGCCACCGCGCTGGAGACCGGGCAGACGCTCGCCTGCAAGCTGCAATACCCCGACATGGCCTCCATCGTCGAGGCGGACCTCCGCCAGCTGAAGCTGATCTTCGCCATCTACCGGCGCTACGATTCATCCATCGACACCACCAATATCCATGCGGAGATCTCGGCCCGCCTGCGCGAGGAACTCGATTACGGCCGCGAGGCCGCCCAGATGCGCCTCTACGACCTGATGCTGGCGAAAGTGCCGGGCGTGCATGTGCCGGACGCGATCCCCGACCTCTCGACGAAGCGCCTCCTGACCATGACCTGGCTCGACGGCCAGCCGATCCTCGACCACATCAAGGACCATCCGGAGCAACGCAACGAGATCGCCATGAACATGTTCCGGGCCTGGTACGTGCCGTTCTACGAATACGGCGTGATCCACGGCGACCCGCATCTCGGCAATTACACGGTGCGGCCGGACGGCACCGTCAACCTGCTCGATTTCGGCTGCATCCGCGTCTTCCCGCCGAGTTTCGTGCGCGGCGTCATCGACCTCTACAACGCGCTGAAGAACGGCGACGAGGCGCTCGCCGTCCATGCCTACGAGACCTGGGGCTTCACCGGCCTGACCAAGGACATGCTCGCCGTGCTCAACCAGTGGGCGGAATTCGTCTACGCGCCACTGATGGAGGACCGCGACCGCCCGATCGAGGAGACCAACTCGACCATGTACGGCGCCAAGGTGGCGGAGAAGGTCCACCGCGACCTCAAGGCCCTCGGCGGCGTCCGCCCGCCCCGAGAATTCGTCCTGATGGACCGCGCCGCCATCGGGCTCGGCTCGGTGTTCCTGCATCTCAAGGCCGAGATCAACTGGTACCGCCTGTTCCACGACCTGATCGGCGATTTCGACGAGACGGCGCTGGCGGAAAGGCAGAAGCAGGCGCTGGAGGCAGCAGGGGTGCCGGCGGCGGAGTGAATCGCTGGTCCCTTTCCCTCGTCCCATACCCCCTATCGTCATCCTGAACTCGATTCAGGACCCATGCCTGAGCATCCCAGCACCTGACAACCTCACCGCCGGGCAAGTGCGGCCCGCCTGCGGTATCGGCACCGACCGAATGCGCGGCGGCGTCTCAGGCATGGATCCTGATTGGCATCAGGATGACGGTGATTTTTGTATATTGTTGCCCCCCACCCCAACAAATCCCGGTAGACGCCCCCGCCCCCGCTTCCTAGACTTGGCCCCGGGAGGTCGCGGAGAAGCATTGCAGGGGAACCACCATGCACGCAGAGCAACCCGCCACGCCCGTCCGCCAGCAGCCGCGCTTCGAGATCAAGGCCGCCACCACCGCCGACATCCACGCCGCACTGCGGGACGGCATCCGGGATGTCGCCCGGCGGCCTGCCTTGAGCCTGTTCTTCGGGCTGGTCTTCGCGCTGTTCGGGGCGGCGCTGCTGGCGGGTTTCCTGCTGGTCGACCAGATATGGATCGTCATCGCCGCAGGCGTCGGCTTCCCGCTGGTCGCCCCCTTCCTCGCCGCCGGCCTCTACGAGATGTCGCGGCGCTACGCCAGGGGCGAGAGCTTCGCCGCGCGGGACATCTTTCTTGTCATGATCGGCCAGCAGCGTCGGGAATTCGGCTGGATGGCCTTCGTGGTGCTGTTCGTGTTCTGGATCTGGGCCTACCAGGTGCGCATCCTGCTGGCGATCTTCCTGCTGTCGAAGCCGATCCGCTCCTTCGACGCGCTGGTCAGTCTGGTCTTCACCACGGCGGACGGCCTCACCTTCCTCGCCGTCGGCACCATCGTCGGCGCCATTCTCGCGACCATCCTGTTCTCGATCACCGTGATCGCCATGCCCCTCTTGATGGACAAGGAGATCGACTTCGTCACCGCCATGATCACCAGCGTCCAGACCGTGCTGAAAAGCCCCGCGGTGATGCTCGGCTGGGGCGCGCTGATCGGGGCGCTGACATTTGCGTCGCTGGCGCCGGCGCTGATCGGGGTAGTGGTCGTGGTCCCGGTCCTCGGCCACGCATCGTGGCGGCTTTACGAGAAGCTGGTGACCGATACGCAGAGGTGACGGCGAAAGGGTACGCCCCCCAACCAACAAGTTTCGTCATCAACTCTGTTTAGCGAGGTCGTCTCTGATTCTTGCGTTGAGGATGACGATGATCTTCCGCATGAGGGCGGCGATGGCGACCATGGGTTTCTTGCCTTTTTCGATAAGTCTCTGATAGGTAAGCCTTAGTGGACC
>JAVKCR010000214.1:0-6263 GCA_040222645.1 Rhodospirillales bacterium | reverse complement strand
ATGTACTCACCCATGTCGATGCGGACCATTGCCCGCTCGTCGTCGAACAGGAACTCGGCGAGCGCCCGGGCGAGTTCGGTCTTGCCGACGCCGGTGGGGCCGAGGAACAGGAACGAGCCGATCGGCCGGTTCGGGTCCTGCAGGCCGGCACGCGCGCGGCGCACCGCGCTGGCGACCGACTTCAGCGCCTCCTCCTGGCCGACCACGCGGCGGCGGAGCTGGTCCTCCATGCGCATCAGCTTCTCGCGTTCGCCGGCAAGCAGCTTGTCGACGGGAATGCCGGTCCAGCGCGCGACGATGCCGGCGATATGCTGGTCGGAGACTGTCTCCTCGACCATGTGGGCGGCGTTCTCGCCATCGGCGGCGGACAGCTTCTGCTCGAGATCGGGAATGACGCCGTACATCAGCTCGCCGGCGCGCTCCAGCCGGCCCTCGCGCGGCGCGCGTTCCAGCTCGATGCGGGCCTGGTCGAGCTTTTCCTTGATCTGGGTGGCGCTGGCGAGCTCGCTCTTCTGCGCTTCCCAGCGCGCGGTCAGCTCGCCGGACTTCTCTTCAAGTTCCGCCAGTTCCTTCTCGAGCTTCACAAGCCGGTCCTTCGAGGCGGCATCGCCTTCCTTGGTCAGCGCCGATTGCTCGATCTTCAACTGGATGATGCGCCGGTCGAGCTCGTCGATCTCCTCCGGCTTCGAATCGATCTCCATGCGCAGCCGGCTCGCCGCCTCGTCCATCAGGTCGATGGCCTTGTCCGGCAGGAAGCGGTCGGTGATGTAGCGGTTCGACAAAGTCGCCGCTGCCACCAGCGCCGCGTCGGAGATGCGCACGCCGTGATGCAGCTCGTACTTTTCCTTCAGGCCGCGCAGGATCGAGACCGAATCCTCGACCGTCGGTTCGGAAACGAAGACCGGCTGGAAACGCCGGGCGAGCGCCGCATCCTTCTCGACATACTTCCGGTATTCGTTGAGCGTGGTGGCGCCGACGCAATGCAGCTCGCCGCGGGCCAGCGCCGGCTTCAGCAGGTTGGAGGCGTCCATCGAACCTTCCGCTGCGCCGGCGCCGACGATGGTGTGCATCTCGTCGATGAACAGGATGATCTCGCCGGCGGCGTTGGAGATCTCGCCGAGCACCGCCTTCAGGCGTTCCTCGAACTCGCCGCGGAACTTGGCTCCCGCAACCAGCGCGCCGAGGTCGAGCACCATCAGCTTCTTCTGTTTCAGGTTCTCCGGCACGTCGCCGGCGACGATGCGCTGCGCCAGCCCCTCGACGATCGCCGTCTTGCCGACGCCGGGCTCGCCGATCAGCACCGGGTTGTTCTTGGTGCGTCGCGAGAGCACCTGGATGGTGCGGCGGATTTCCTCGTCGCGGCCGATGACGGGGTCGATCTTGCCGTCGGCCGCCGCCGCGGTCAGGTCGCGGGCATATTTCTTCAGCGCGTCGAAGCTTTCCTCGGCGCTGGCGCTGTCGGCGGTGCGGCCCTTGCGGATATCCTCGATCGCCGCGTTGAGCGATTGCGGATTGATCCCGGCGCGCTTCAGGATGTCGGCGGACGGCGTGCCCGTCGCCATGGCGAGCGCCAGCAGCAGTCGCTCGACGGTGACATAGCTGTCACCCGCCTTCTCGGCGATCCGCTGCGCGGAATCGAACAGCTTCGCCGATTTCGGGTCGAGATAGAGCTGGCCGTCGCCGCCTTCGACCGACGGTATCTTCTTCAGTTCCGCCGTCACCTCGGCGAGCGCCGTGGCCGGATTGCCGCCGGCCGCCTTGATCAGGCCGGCCGCCATGCCTTCCTTGTCGTCGAGCAGCGCCTTCAGGATATGTTCGGGGGTCAGCCTCTGCTGGTTCTCGCGCAGAACGATGGTCTGCGCAGCCTGTATCATGCCGCGGGCGCGGTCCGTGAATTTCTCGAAGTCCATGTCTAGAGCCTTTCTGCAACAAGGTCCCGGCATCCCGCATCGGCAATGCAAAGACCCCTCGCGTTTTGGGGTTACCTTTCCGCTGATATGGACAGAATAAACCCGCCCGCAAGTGATGCGGGAGCGAAAACCGGAGCGCGCGTTGACAGTTCCGGCCCCGACGCCAATCATCCGCGCATGACGCTCTAGATCTCAGAAATCTATCGCCATCCGGTCAAGAGCCTGACCTCCGAGAAGCTCGCCTCGGTCGCCGTGACGCCGGGCGAGGCGCTGCCGAACGACCGCCGCTTCGGCATCGCCCATGCCAGCGCCCAGTTCGACGCGCTGGAACCGGCGCATCTGAAGAAGACGAACTTCCTGACGCTGGTCCGCAACGACAGGCTGGCCAGCCTGACCACGACATTCGACGATGCCACGAACACGCTGACCATCTTCCGCGACGGCAAGCAGGTCACCCGCGGCCAGCTGACCACAACGATCGGGCGCAGCATCATCGAGCAGTTCTTCGCCTCCTTCGCCGCCGGCGAGGTGCGCGGCACGCCGAGGCTGCTCGAAGGCAAGGGTTTCGCCTTCACCGACCAGAGCGACCAGCTGATCAGCCTGATCGGCCATGCCTCGGTCACCGACCTGGAGCGCGTGGTCGGCCAGCCGGTCGACCATCGCCGCTTCCGCGCGAACTTCTATTTCACCGGCGGCCGGCCGTGGGAGGAGTTCTCATGGGTGGGCCGCGAGATCACCATCGGCGGCCTGCGCTTCGCCGTCGAGAAGCGCATCGAGCGCTGCGCCGCGACCAGCATCAACCCGGAGACGGCGAAAATCGACATGAACATCCCGCTCGCGCTCCGGAAGGGTTTCAACCATCTCGACATGGGCGTCTTCCTGCGCGCGCTCGACGGCGGTACGGTGGAGACCGGGGCTGAAATCAGCCTGCCCTGATTGCGCGCCGCGACGCGCGGCGGCAATGGACAAGCCCCCGCTTTTGCGCCAAAACATCTACGAACTTCCTAGCCAGATGGCACATCAACCAAGGAAACGGTCATGACTGCCGAAGCCGCCCTCCCCGCCGCCAAATCCTCCGCCGGATCGAAGCCCCGCTTCAACTGGGAGGACCCGTTCCTGCTCGACGAGCAGCTCTCCGAGGATGAACGGATGGTCCGCGACACGGCGCGCGATTACGCGCAGGAGAAGCTGCAGCCGCGGATTCTCGATGCCTATCGCAACGAGCGCTTCGACCGCGAGATCATGAACGAGATGGGCGAGCTTGGCCTGCTCGGCATGACCATTCCCGAGGAATATGGCTGCGCCGGCGTCAACCATGTCTGCTACGGCCTCGTCGCCCGCGAAGTGGAGCGCGTCGATTCCGGCTACCGCTCGGCGATGAGCGTGCAATCCTCGCTGGTGATGCACCCGATCCACGCCTACGGCACCGAGGAGCAGCGCCGCAAGTACCTGCCGAAGCTCGCCACCGGCGAATGGGTCGGCTGCTTCGGCCTGACCGAGCCGGATGCCGGTTCCGACCCGGGCAGCATGAAGACCCGCGCGAAGAAGGTCGAGGGCGGCTACCTGCTGACCGGCTCCAAGATGTGGATCTCGAACGCCCCCTTCGCCGATGTCTTCGTGATCTGGGCGAAGACCGAGGACGGCGTGATCCGCGGCTTCGTGCTCGAGAAGGGCATGAAGGGCCTGTCCGCGCCGAAGATCGAGGGCAAGCTCTCACTCCGCGCCTCGGTGACCGGCGAGGTGGTGATGGACAATGTCGAGGTTCCGGAAGCCAACCTGCTGCCCAACGTCGAGGGGCTTAAGGGGCCGTTCGGCTGCCTCAACAAGGCGCGCTACGGCATCGCCTGGGGCGCCATGGGCGCCGCCGAGTTCTGCTGGCACGCCGCGCGGCAATACACGCTCGACCGCCAGATGTTCGGCAAGCCGCTGGCCGCCACCCAGCTGATCCAGAAGAAGCTCGCCGACATGCAGACGGAGATCACGCTCGGCCTGCAGGGCGCGCTTCGCCTCGGCCGGATGGCCGACGAGGGCAAGATGGCGCCGGAGGCGATCTCGCTGATGAAGCGGAACAATTGCGGCAAGGCGCTCGACATCGCACGCCTCGCCCGCGACATGCATGGCGGCAACGGCATCGCCGACGAATACCATGTCATGCGCCACATGGTGAACCTGGAGACGGTGAACACCTACGAGGGCACCCACGACGTGCACGCCCTCATACTCGGCCGCGCCCAGACCGGCCTGCAGGCGTTCTCTTAAGAGGCGTTTCTTCGGGCTGTCCCGACCACCGCCTCTGATTGCTCCGACCGGCGAGGCCGGTTCCGGTGAATGTTCTCGTTCGCCCGCAAGGACCTCTGACTGTTTCGGCGAGAACGCTGTCGTCGTGGCCGGGACAGTCATTGAATCAAAACATCGAGAATGGTAATATTTCCTTACATCCTTACTGAAGGAAATCTGCCATGCTCGCGAAGCTGACGTCCAAGAACCAACTGACCCTGCCCAAATCGGTGCTGACGCACTGCCAGGGCACGGAATATTTCGAGGTTTCGGAAGAGAACGGGCGGATCGTGCTGACGCCGGTGCGGCTGAACAAGGCCGGCGCCGTGCGCTCCAAACTGGCGGATATGGGGATCACCGAGGAGGATATGACCGAGGCGGTCAACTGGGCCCGCCAGCCCGGGCGTATGGCGAAGGACTCCTGATCCCGGATGGCGCTGCCGCGTGTTGTTCTCGACACCAATGTCCTGCTCTCGGCCCTGTTGTTCCACCAGGGCTCGGTGGTCTGGCTGCGTCATGCCTGGCAGTCCGGAATAGTCCGTCCCCTCGCGAGCCGGGAAACCACCGGCGAACTGATCCGGGTTCTCGCATACCCGAAGTTCAGGCTGACCGATGCCGACCGGGAAGAACTGCTGGGCGACTATCTGCCCTGGTGCGAAATCGTCGACGTACCGGACAAGGCAGAAATACCCGACTGCCGCGATCCCTTCGACCGGCCCTTTCTGGCGCTGGCCGCATGTGCCGGAGCGGACGCACTGGTGACCGGCGACAAGGACTTGCTGGCCCTGTTCGACAGTTTCAAGGTTCCGATCCTGTCGCCCGCCGCGTTCAGGGAACGCATTGACGCCGGAACTGAAAACAAGACCGGGGGCGATACATGACCGACGGAAAGCCGAGCGGCAGGCAGCGACCCGACCCTGGACGCCCCTCAGCGCATCACGATCAGCAGCGCGGCGCCGCCGGCCATCAGGGCAAAGGCGGGGCCGTAGCGGCTGGTGAGCGGTTCGGAGAACACCACGCGGGCGACCAGCGCCGCGATCACCGGCTTCGACAGCAGGATCAGCTGGTGCTGCCAGACCGGCAGCATGGCCAGACCCTTGACGCTGAGCCAGACGGCCAGCGCGTTGGTCGCCGCCATCAGCGGCAGCTGCAGGACGAACCGCGCCCGCCAGCAGGCCGCCCAGGCATGGCGTTCGAAGAGCGCGCTCGAGGCCAGCGCCAGCACCGACACCCCGGCCGACAGCAGGCAGACGATCGCGAGCGCCGCCAGTCCCGACAGCACCGCCTCGAAAGCCGAGGACAGGCCGACCAGCAGGAAGGGTGGACAGGGCCGCAACGCCTTGGTCATGGCCGGAATCAGCGCGTAGACGAACGCGCAGGCGACCATGATCGCGTAAGCCGTCATCCCCATCTCCCCCCTAGATTGAATCGCTCCCGGCGATACAATTTAACCTATTGCTGAATCTTCTCTGCAATATCCGGCGCGTCAACGTGATATTTTCCCTCCCGTTAACAACACCACCTTGGGAAAGGGCAAAATCATGAGACTTCCGAACCAGATCACCATGCACCATGGACCGCAGATGCTGCTGGCCCGTTCGATCTTCGCCATCGACGAACTGGCCGAGAAGAAGGGAGCGATCCTGGAGATCACCACCGACCTCGAACGCGTGCAGGAGATCAACCGCCGCAACGAGTCCAGCTGGTCGCCGATCATGCCGAACCTGCTGATGCCCGGCGAGACCTTCTGGATCATCGGCAACGACCTGGACGGGGAACCGGCGGTGACCATGGGATGCCGGCGGTACAATATCGAGCGCGGATCGCTGACCGAGATCCTCGCCGACCTGTCGTTCTTCTATGCCACCATCCATCCGGACCTGGACGAGAAGATCGAGCTGCTGACCGTGGTGCCGGACTACATCGCCGGCCAGGTCGCCTATGTCGGCGGCATGTGGACCCGGCCCGACTTCCGCCGGCGCGGCCTGTCGGCGATCATGACCCGCATCGTGCATGCGATCTGCCTCGGGGTCTGGAACACCGACCATGCGATCAGCCTGGTGCGGCCGGACCTGC
>JAVKCR010000213.1:0-8757 GCA_040222645.1 Rhodospirillales bacterium | reverse complement strand
CCGCGGTGTTGAATTCCTCGACGATATCCCGGATTGCCAGCAGCACCTCGATCTGGGTCGTCACGTCGAGCGCGGTGGTCGGCTCGTCGAAGATGATCAGGTCGGGACGGCAGGACATCGCCATCGCCGTCATCGCCCGTTGCAACTGACCGCCGGATACCTGGTGCGGATAGCGGAACCCGATATCCTCCGGGTTGGGCAGCCGGAGCTTGTGGTAGAGCCGGATGGCGTCTTCCTGGCTCTCCAGCCGCTTCATGACCCGGTGATGGACCGGTGATTCGGTATGCTGGTCGATCAGCCGGTGGGCCGGATTGAAGGATGCCGCCGCCGATTGCGCGACATAGGCGATGCGCGAGCCCCGCAGGGCGCGGCGGTCGGATTCCGTGGACGTGGTCAGCTCTATCCCGTCGAACTCGACCGAGCCTTCGGAAATCCGACAGCCATCACGGGCATAGCCCATGGCGGCAAGCCCGATGGTGGACTTGCCGGCCCCGGATTCCCCGATCAGGCCCATCACTTCGCCGCGATGAAGGGTGAGGTCGATGCCATGAACGATCTCGATCCACTTCTCGTCCGAATAACCTTCGATGTGAAGGTTCTTCATCTCCAGCAGGATTTCTTTCTTCTTTGCCATATCGACTACTCCTTCAGGCCCGACGACCGGAAGAGCATCCAGTCGACGACGAAATTGACCGACACCGTCAGCAGCGCGATCGCCGCCGCGGGATAGAGCGGCGTGATCTCGCCGAAGGAGATCAGCGTCGCGTTCTCACGCACCATCGACCCCCAGTCCGCGGTTGGTGGCTGGATACCGAGACCCAGGAAGGACAGGCCGGCGATGAGCAGGAAAACGAAGCAGAATTCGAGGCCGAATTCCGCGATCAGCGGCGCGGTTGCGTTCGGCAGGATTTCCTTGCGGATCAGGTACCACATCCCTTCCCCGCGCAATCTTGCCGCCTCGATGTAGTCCATCACCACGATATTGCCGGCGACCGCCCGCGTGAGACGGAAGACGCGCGGCGAATAGATGATCGCGACGATGACGACCAGGATCAGCATGTTGGTGCCGAAGATCGACAGCATCAGCAGCGCGAAGATCAGCGACGGGATAGACATGATCACATCAGCGGTACGGCCCATGAACTGGTCGAACCAGCCGCCGACCGTTGCCGCCAACAGGCCGGCGAAAGCGCCCATGAAGAAGGCGGCCGCCGTGGCCATCAGCGCCAGGCCAACCGTGTTGCGCGCGCCGTAGACAAGGCGGCTGAACAGGTCGCGTCCGAGCTGATCGCCGCCGAGCAGGTAGACTTCCGACGGTGCGCCGAAGGCGTCGGTGACGATTTCCGCCTCGCCGAAAGGGGCGATGACCGGTGCGAAGACGCCGGCGATTGTATAGACCCCGATGATGAACAGGCCGAAGCTCGCTGTCAGCGGCGCCGTGCGCATGGTCTTGGCGCCCTCGCGCGGCAGGATGACGACCAGGAATTCCCTGAAGGCGTAGGAGGTTCCCGCCGCGAGCGCGATGGCACCGGCGGCCAGCGTCATGTTCCAGAGCCAGCTTTCACCGCCGACGATACCGATCACGAAGGAGGCCAGCGTCAGTGAGAAGATCAGCAGGAAGGCGCTGCGCAGCTGGTAATAGGCCGCCAGGCAGGATCCGCCGATGAGAAGGGCGTAATAGCCGAGTACAAAGTAGTTCATGTCCCTGCCCCTCCCTTACTTCTTGTACCGCAGACGCGGGTTGGTGATGATCGCGCCCACATCGGCCGCCAGATTGAGCAGGATGAAGGTCGCGGCGAAGATCAGGCAGCAGGATTGCACGACGGTGAAGTCGCGCTTGGTGACGCTGTCCACCAGCAGCTGGCCGATGCCCGGATAGACGAACACCACCTCGACCAGCACCACGCCGGTGATGAGATAGGCCAGATTCAGCGCGATGACGTTGATGATCGGCGCCCAGGCGTTCGGCAGGGCGTGCTTCACGATCACTTTCCATGCCGGCATGCCCTTGACCCGGGCCATCTCGATATAGGGGGACGACAACAGGCTGATGATGGCGGCCCGCGTCATCCGCATCATGTGCGCGACGACCACCAGCACCATGGTCAGCGCCGGCAGGAAGGTCCGGTTGAGCAACTCGAAGAAGCTCATGCTGTCGTTGATCGTGGCGATGGCGGGAAAGTAGCCACCCTTCACCGACAGGTAGAGAATGAGGATGTAACCCAGGAAGAATTCCGGCGAGGAGATCGATGTCAGCGTGAGCACGTTGGCCACGCGGTCGAACAGCGTGTTGCGCAGCAGGGCCACGATGACACCGAGAACGATCGCGATGGGAACCGCGATCACCGCTGCATAGGTCGCCAGGAACAGGGTGTTCATGAAGCGCGGCCCGATGATGTCGATAACCGGCGTCTGGGTGACCAGCGAAACGCCGAAGTCGCCGGTCACGGCGCCCAGCAGCCAGTCGAAGTAGCGGAAGACGGCCGGATCGTTGAGACCGAGCTGCTCGCGCATTGCCGCGAGGTTCTCTTCCGTGGCGCCCATACCGAGGACGGCCTGGGCGATATCGCCGGGCAGAAGCTCGACGGCGCCGAAGATAATTAGCGAAATCACGAAAAGCGTCAGCAATCCTAAGCCGAGACGCTTGGCGACGATAGCAAGAAGGTCGCTCATCTATACCCCCTGATCATAGTTGCCGGGCCTGCCATGCTGTTGCACGGCAGCTCTCCCTCCCGGAAATCTGCGGGTTTCCCGGCCGGAACCGGGAAACCCGCGTAGTCAGTGTTTCAGGTCCAATATATCCCGTTAGTCAGAAAGACGTCAGGATTCGAACCACCAGCGACTCACGGCGCGTGCACCATCGCACTGCCAGCTGGCCGCAAGATCCGGGCCATGCTTGACGTTCTTGCGCCGGGCATAGACGAAGTTGGTGAACATCGGGATGATGGTGCCGCCATCATCACGCGCCAGCTGCTGCATCTCACGATACATCTTCGCCCGCTTGTCCTGGTCCAGTTCGGCCTTCGCCTGCAGCAGAAGCTCGTTGAAGCGCTTGTTCTGCCAGTGGCTTTCGTTCCAGGCCGCGTCATCCTTGTAGGCAAGGCTGAACATGACATCCGGTGTCGGACGCGCGCCCCACTGCACCATGCAGAACGGCTTCTTGAGCCAGACGTCCGAGTAGTAGCCGTCGTTCGGCTCTCGCACGACATTGATGTTGATGCCGGCCTTCTTGGCCTGCTCCGCATAGAGCACGCAGAGATCGACCGCGCCGGAGAACACGCTGTCCGCCGTCGAAAGGTCGACGCTCAGGTTCTCGTGCCCGGCTTTCTTCAGCAGCGCCTTCGCCTCGTCCGGGTCGTACTTGCGCTGCGGCAGGTCGGCCCAGTACGGCATGTTCGGCGAAACATGCGCATCGTTACCCGGAATGGCGGTCCCGAAGGCGATCTTCTCGATGATCTCCTCACGGTCGATGGCCAGTTTCAGGGCATTGCGGACATTGACGTCGTCGAACGGCGCATGGTCGCAGAACATCGGCATGGTGATTGCTGCACCCGACGGTACGTTGTCTACCTCGATATTCGGATTGCGCTTGAGCAGTGCCAGCGTTTTCAGGTCGAGCTGCGTGACCGCGTCGACATCGCCTGTCACCAGCGCCGTCTGGCGCGCATTCGGGTCGTTGAGCACGCTGATCTGGGCCTCGTCGAAATAGGCGCCCTCGCCGTGCCAGCCGTCGTGGCGGACCAGCTTGGTGCCGACACCGAATTCGTGATTGACGATCTTGTAGGGTCCGGTGCCGTCGCCCGACTTCCAGTCGATCGTCCCGTCGGAATTCGCCGGGCAGATCGCGAGATGGTGATCGGTCATCAGCCAGGGCAGATCCGCGTTGCCCGACTTCAGCTTGAAGGTGACGGTGTGGCTGTCGTCCTTGACGATATCCTCCACGTCCTTGAGCAACGCCTTCGCTGCAGAGGTCGATTTCTCGCCGCGGTGATGGTTCATCGACGCGATGATGTCATCCGCCGTCACCGGCTTGCCGCTGTGGAAGCTGGCGCCCTTGACGATCTTGAACGTCCAGTTCTTCGCATCCGGGGTCGCTTCCCAGCTCTCGGCGATATCCGGACCAAGCTCGTTGGTCGGGGTGATCATCGTCAGATAGCTGCGGTAGGTGTGCGCGAGCTGGATTATCGCGAAACTGAGATAGGTGCCCGGATCGTGCGTGTCCGACGTGTTGCCGTCATGCGCGCCGAGGCGGAACAGGCCGCCTTTTTGGGGAGCGGCGACAGCATTTGATGTCCAGATGCTTGATGCGGCGGCGACGGTGACGCCGGCTGCCAACGCATGGGACATGAAATCCCGGCGCGACATGCGGCCCAGCCGGGCCTCCGCCGCCATGCGTTCGATCAGCTGATTGTAGTTCCCTGTCATGGTACCTCCTCGGGTCTTCTGTTGCGGCCGCCTGCGGGCGACCGTTCGATTGACCGAATCCTGCTAAGACCTACGCCACTGCCTCCCAGCTACGGCGCCAAGTCTCATCGTCGATTATATTGCCGATCGCGACAGAACGAACGGCATGGAAGGCAGGCTCCGGTGGTGGATATCGTTCGCGCAAAGGCTCCGGCTGTTGCGGAGCGCACAGGGGGGACGGCGGGAAGCCGTCCGGGCATGCGCATGGACAAAACTGCCTGTGCTGACGCACTGAACGTGCGCCGGATTTCGGGTGACCTGTTCAGGCCTGAATTCATTAGAACCCCGTTCTCACTACGCCAATAGTGACGGGATGGACCTGATACCGCAACGGCTAATTGCCCTTTTGCGACAGATTGTCCTGAAAGCGCCGCTACGCCAGGCGGGTCGCCACTTCAACCTGACCGTGCAGGGTGCGGTGGACAGGGCACTTGTCGGCGATCTCGAGAAGCTTCGATCGCTGTGAGTCGTCGAGATCTCCGGTCAGTTCCACCACGCGTTCGAAGCGGTCGATACGGGCCGAGGAAGCCTCGCATTCTGCGCAATCGGCAGCGTGCTCCTTGCTGTGATGCAGAATCACAGAGATCTTGTCGAGCGGCCAGCCTTTGCGGTCGGCATACATCCGGATCGTCATCGTGGTGCAGGCGCCGAGCGCCGCGGTCAGCAATCCGTAGGGTGATGGCCCGGAATCCTCGCCACCGACGCTTTTCGGTTCATCCGCCCGCAAAAGGTGTGCGGGACCGACGGCTATATGCTGCGCGTAGCGACCGGTGCCTGCCTCCTCGACCCTCACCTCTCCGGGTTCTGCTGACACAGAGGGGTCCTTCGCGTTGACGCCGGCGTCGATATAGCGCTCCGCCCAGGCGGCGATGACATCGGCCACGTAGACCGCGTCGGCTCGCTTCGACAGCAGGTGATCGGCATCGTCGAGGGTGATGAAGCTCTTGGGATGCCGGGCCGCAGCGTAGATCTGCGCTGCGTTGTCGATCCCGACGGTCTGGTCGACCGGTGAATGGAAGATCAGGAGCGCGCGATGCAGGTTGCCGATCGCCGCCGTCAGGTTCTGGTTCGCGATATCTTCGAGAAACTGCCGACGGATGCGGAACGGCCGGCCAACCAGCAGCACCTCGGCCTCGCCCGCTTCCTCGATTTCGCCGATGGCATTGTCGAAATTGTGCTTCACATGGCCCGGGTCAGCGGGCGCGCCAATGGTGCAGACGGCCTTGACGCCGGGCATCGACCCGGCTGCGGCGAGCACCGCGGCCCCGCCGAGGCTGTGGCCGATCAGGATGCGGGGCGCCGACCATGTCCCGGCCATGAATTCATAGGCCGCAATGAGGTCCTGTATGTTCGAGGTGAAGTTCGTGTTGGCGAACTCGCCCTCGCTGGCGCCGAGCCCGGTGAAATCGAACCTGAGCACGGCGATGCCGTTCGCCGTCAGTTCGGCCGCGATGCGCGATGCCGCAAAGATGTCCTTCGAGCAGGTGAAGCAATGGGCAAAGAGCGCGAAGGCCCGCGGGGATGTGTCCGGGCTGTCGAGACGGGCCGCCAGCTTGTCACCGGCCGCGCCGGCAAAGGTGATTTTCTCGCTCTTCATGGAAACGGCCCTTCCCGATAGTTCCTGCACCAGACAGGGAGACTAGTCGAGAAGGGCCGCGATGTCAGATAACGCTTGCGCCAGCCCCGGTCGGGTCGACCGGGCCGCGATGATCAGCCGATGACTTCCTGCCCCTTGATCTGGGTGCGGTGCATGCGCCGGCGCTGGTTCGGATCGAACGGGTCGCGGCGATGGAGGACCGAGAGGTTGTTCCAGATCAGGACGTCGCCGAGCTGCCAGCTATGTCCCCAGGCGAATTCCGGCTTCGAGGCGTGGGCCCAGAGATCGTCGAGCAGTTTCTCGCTCTCCGCGACCTCCATGCCGACGATCCAGGCATAGGGTCGGCGGCCGAGGAACAGGCACTTGCGACCGTCGACCGGATTGGTGCGGACCAGAGGGTGGTGCACGCCCGGCGTCTTGGTGACGTCGGTGGTCTCCTCGAAACCGCGGCGGAGCTGGCCGGCGCTGTTGTGCGAACAATCATGCACGGCCTTGAGACCGTCGATACGCTGCTTCATCTCGTCCGGCAGCGCCTCGTAGGCGGCGTACATGTTGGCGAAGTATGTGTTGCCGCCATCGTCGGGGATCTCGAGGGAATGCAGGATCGCCGCTTTCGGCGGGGTGTCGATATAGGTCAGGTCGGCATGCCACACCGCCTCACCCGCGCCGAGAATGCCCTGCGGCTCGCCGTTCTCGACGATGTTGGAGATGACGTTGATGACGCCGTACTTCGGATGCATCTGCTTGCCGTAGGGGTTCGCCGCCGGCGGGTCCAGTTCGCCCCAGAGCTCGGAAAAGGCCATCAGGTCCTCATCGGAGATCTTCTGGTTGCGCAGCACGACGACCAGCCGCTCGTTCCAGGCCTGTTCGATGATGGCGAATTCTTCCGCATCGACGCCCTTCGACAGGTCGACACCGTGAATATAGGCACCGAGCGGCGCATCGGTCGGTTCAACGGAGATGGGGGATTTGGCGGCTTGGGCCAGACTGGACATTGCGAACTCCCGTGATGGATGGATGCGGGGTCGGTCGCCCCACTCAGTGAAACACTAGTTTCATGGAATGAAATCGTCAAGTCATTTACGCAATGGCGCGTTGATGGCTGTCTGCAACCTTCTCATGCCCGTGCTGTACCTCGATTCCGCCCTGCGCCACATGCGCGATCTTGACCACCGCCCGCTTCACCAGTTCCAGGGCCTTCAGACGGGATTCCTCCGAGAATCGCGTGGTGACGCCGGACACAACCAGTGTGCCGATCATATGTTCGCCACTGATGAGCACCGGCATCGAGACCGAGGTCGTGTAGGGTTCGCGGCCTTCGTCGATCAGGTAGCCATCGGCGCGGATCTTGTCGAATTCCTCGCCCTCCTCTCCGGAGAAGGCGAGCATGACCCGTCCGGTCACCCCGTTCTCGACCGGGAAACTGACGCCTTCGTTCAGGTGATGGCGCACGGTGTGCGGGGAATTGACCCTGAACAGGCAGGTACGCTTGTCGCCGTGGCGGACATAGAACGAGGCGCTTTCCTGCACCGTATCGACGATTTCCTGCAGCAGCGGGCGGATCGTGTTCTCGAGCGGCGATGTCCGCGAGAAGGCCTGGCCGAGCAGCCAGGCTTTCGGGCCGAGCCTGAATGTCAGGTCGCCGCCCCGCACCAGCATGCCGTGGCTTTCGAGCGACGAGCAGAGCCTGAGCGCGGTCGTCTTGTGCAGGCCGGTGCGCTCGGCGATGGCCGTCAGCGTCAGCGCGGCCGGGCCTTCGAGGAAGGCGTCCAGAATCGAAATCGCGCGGTCGATCGTCTCAGCCATTTTTCTTCTTCTTGTCCGTTTGAACCGGCGACCGGAATCGCCGGACTCACGTTAGCACCTCACCCTCCGCATTGACAGATTTGCGACAGCCGCCGTCAGATCTCTCCGACAACCACTTTCGCCGTCTCCGCCGCGGCCAGCTTGGCGCGGTCCATTTCCGGCCGGTAGCCTGCCGGCATATGGATGGCGCCGCCCTCGAATGCGAGCGGATCGGCGAACAGCCGGCCGGACGGTTTCAGGAAGCCGTTGAACTCCCCGGCATTGCGAATCGTGTGGCGCGCCACGCAGGCTTCCATCCAGCAGCAGACCTCGCTCGACAGCCCGTCGCCGAGCACCGGTTCCATGCCGTGGGCGCGGACTGCATCGAGCGATTCCCGCAGCAGATCGAGACCGCCGAAGCGTTTCAGTTTAAGTTTGCAGAAGCCGACCCCCGGGATCGTCGCCGCGCGCTCGATATCCGCCAGTTCGCAGATCGGCTCGTCGAGCATCAACGGCACGTTCGATGCGGCCGCCACCGCCGCGTTCGCGTCCCAATCGTCCGAATCGCAGGGCTGTTCGAACAGCTCCACCCCTTCCGGGTCGATGGCGCTGGCGAAGCGGATACCGTCATCGCGGGAATAGGCGCGGTTCGCGTCGACCCGGAGCGTCGCCTTGCCGCGCGCATGTTTCTGGATCACGGCGAAGCGGAGGATGTCGGCCTCCACATCGAGTCCGACCTTGATCTTGAAGGTGCGGAACCCCTGTTCGATGCGTGCCGCGACCTCTTTCTCGATACCGGCCTCGTCGTCGGCGTTGAACGGACAAAGCAGCGGCAGGCGGGTATCGGCATCGACGTCGAGCAGCGGATTGCGCGTCAGCATCTCGATCGCGGTGATCAGGGCGGTTGCCGC
>JAVKCR010000212.1:0-3526 GCA_040222645.1 Rhodospirillales bacterium | reverse complement strand
GCGGCGAGCCGATCACCTTCTTCGAGATCACCACCGTCGCTGCCTATCTCGCGTTCGCGCGCCATCCGGCCGACGTGCTGCTGCTCGAGACCGGCCTTGGCGGCCGTCTGGATGCGACCAATGTCATCGCCCGTCCGGCACTGTCGATCATCACGCCGGTCTCGATAGACCACGTGCAGTTCCTCGGCGACACCATCGGGAAGATCGCCTTCGAGAAGGCGGGGATCATCAAGCCGGGCGTGACCTGCATCGCCGGTCCGCAAGTGCCGGAGGCGCTGGCCGTCCTGCAGCAACGGGCGGATGTCCAGTCCGCGCCCCTGTTCGCCGCCGGCCGCGACTGGCTGGTGACAGCCGATGGAAGCGGGTTCGATCTCCGCTCGACCGACCGGCGGACGCTCCATTATCCCGCACCGTCCCTGCCGGGACCGCACCAGGTTGCGAACGCGGCGACGGCGCTGGTGGCGCTCGACAATCTGCCCGGCCTCTCGGCGCCGATGGACGCGCGCGTCCGGGGGCTGGCCGCCATCGACTGGCCGGCGAGATTGCAGCACATCACGCGGGGCCGCCTGGCCGACATGCTGCCGGCGGGCTGGGAACTCTGGCTCGACGGCGGTCACAATGCCGGCGCCGGCGTGGCGCTGGCACAGGCGCTCGGCGGATGGCGGGACCGGCCGCTCCACGCCGTCTGCGGCATGATCAACACCAAGATCGCGGCGGACTACTTCCGGCCGCTGGAGAAAGTCTTCTCCAGCCTGACGACCATCGCCATACCGGACGAGGAAAACAGCCTCTCCGCCGACGAGTTGCGGGACGCGGCGGCCCAGGCCGGTATCGGGGCGTTGACCGCGGCGGGGATCCGCGAGGCGATCCGGGACGTGGTCGCCCGCGAAACGGGGCCGGCCCGGTTGCTGATCTGCGGATCCCTCTATCTTGCCGGCGCGGTTCTGGCGGGGAACGACGATGCAGGCTGAGAGCGGCCAGGGCGGCCCGGTCCAGGCGGTGAGCGCCCATGTCGACGGCATCCTGCTGATGGTCGTCGGCATGCTTGTGATTCCCGGAATCGACGCCATCGCCAAGTATCTCAGCGACGATATCGCGGCAGGGCAGGTCGCCTGGTCGAGGTTCTTCTTCCAGACGCTCATCCTGGCGCCGGTCGTGCTGCTCCGCCGGCGGAGTCCCGGCCTGTTCCGGCGGCCCTTCGTGCATGCCGCGCGGGGCGCGCTGATAGCCTCGGCGACGCTGATGTTCTTCGCCTCGCTGAAATACCTGCCGATGGCCGACGCCATCGCGATCTTCTTCGTAGAGCCGTTTTTCCTGACGTTGATTTCCGCGGTTTTCCTCGGTGAAACAATTGGCTGGCGAAGGGTTCTGGCGATCGCCGTCGGGTTCGCCGGTGCGTTGGTCATCATCCGTCCGAGCTATGACGTTTTCGGACTGGCGGCACTGTTGCCGATCGGCGCCGCAATCTGCTTCGCGATCTACCTGGCGCTGACCCGGTCCCTCGCGCAGGGAACCGACCCGTATGCCATGCAGCTCTCGGCCGGTGTTTCCGGCCTCGTGGTGATGTCGTTGGCGCTCGGCTTCGGCTGGACCTCGGGAATCGAGGTGCTGACGCCGGTCTGGCCAGATCCGTGGCAATGGGCTCTGCTGGCGTTGCTCGGGGTCGTCGGCACCGTCGCGCACCTGTTCGTGGTGAATGCCTTCAAGCGTGCGCCGGCCAGCCTGCTCGCCCCGTTCCAGTATCTCGAGATCATCAGCGCGAGCCTGCTCGGCTATCTCGTGTTCGACCATTTTCCCGACCCGCTGACCTGGCTCGGAATCGCCATCATCGTCAGTTCCGGTCTCTATGTGTTGCACCGGGAACGCAGTGTGGCAAGAAACGCACAGCCGTGATTTGCCGCGGCTTGCGTGCGATTCCGCATTGCCGTATAGATTAGCGGCGAATCGGATTCGCATTTTACAACTCTCCCGGAGTTAATCAGGTGCTTCGCACTACCAACACGATTTCTGCCCTCGCCGCCGCTGCCCTTCTCGCGACCGGAATTGCCGGTACCGCGTCTGCAGCGGACCGCATCCCCGGATACTATCTCGGCATCGCCGGCGGCGGCGCCATTCGCGGCGATTCCGATGTCGATGGCACCGGCATCAACACGACCGTGGATTTCGAGACCGGCTGGGTTGTCCGCGGCAATGTCGGGTACGCCTACACCTCCGGGTGGCGCAGCGAACTCGAACTTTCCTATTCCGCCTCCGATGTCGATTCGATTGCCGGTGCCGCCAATGCCAGCGGCGACAGCAATGCCTACGCCCTGATGGTGAACGCCCTCTACGACTTCGAGATGGGCTGGCCGGTGACACCCTATATCGGTGCGGGTCTTGGCGCGGCGCGTATTGCCGCCGACGGTACAAGCCCGATCGGCGGATCGACCGTCAACGACAAGGATGTGCAACCTGCCTTCCAGGGCATCGCGGGCTTCTATGTGCCGATCAACGAGAAACTCTCGCTGACCGCGGATTACCGCTACATTGCGTCGCTTGACCCGAATCTCTCAACGGCGACCGGTACGGAAGTCGATGCTGATTTCAACGAACATCGCCTGATGGTCGGCCTCCGCTGGTCGTTCGCCGAACCGCCGGCGCCGCCCGCGCCGAAGCCGCAGCCGGTGGCTGCCCCGGCCCCCGCGCCGGCGCCTCCGCCGACGCCGCAGGTTCCGGCGACGTACCTCGTCTTCTTCGATTTCGACCGTGCAGACCTGCGTGCCGACTCGGCGGAGATCGTGCGCACCGCGGCTGCCAATGCGAAGCTTGGCAAGATCACCCGGCTGATGGCGACCGGCCACGCCGACCGTTCCGGTACCGACCGGTACAACCTGGCTCTGTCGGAACGTCGTGCGAAGGCTGTTGAGGCCGAACTGGTTCGCCTCGGTATCCCGGCCGAGCAGATTGCCGTTACCTTCAAGGGTGAAGCGGAACCGCTGGTTCCGACCGCCGACGGCGTGCGCGAGCCGCAGAACCGCCGTGTGGAGATCCTGTTCCAGTAAGTCCTGGAACATCCCGAACGAAAAAACGCCGGGATGAAAATCCCGGCGTTTTTTATTGGAAACACATAAACCTGTCAGGCGTTCACTTGATCTCGGCGACGCGCTGTTCGTCCTCGCAATAGGGCAGGCCGTGCTGGGTCGAGAAGGTCTGCCCGGCGGCGAAATGCGCCAGCTTGCCCTGCTTGACGGCGAAGGTGCCGGCGAAAAGTCCGCCCACCTTGGCGCAATAGTCGGTCGATTGCAGGCTGCGGAGCGACGCCTCGTTGGCGAGGCGGGTGACGAAGCGGTTGAGCTGTGCTTCGGCAGCCAGGCCATACATGCGCTTGAAGGTCGATTTGAGCTGCTTGCCATGACTGACCAGTTCGCTCTCGAACTGGCGGACGAAGGTGTTGTACTCGCTGCGCCGCTGGCAGGTCAGGGCGGCGACCATCAGTTCGGTCTGCATCAGGCGGGCATTGACGGCGGCTGCATCGGTGTTCCGGAGG
>JAVKCR010000211.1:0-7343 GCA_040222645.1 Rhodospirillales bacterium | reverse complement strand
CCAATATCCTGTTCATCATGGCTGACCAGCAGCGCGCCGACGCCTATGGTTTCGCCGGTCGCAAGGTGCGGACACCGCATCTCGATAGCCTCGCCGCGTCGGGGACCCGGTTCGACAATTGCATCACCCCCTGTGTCGTCTGCCAGCCGGCGCGCGCCTCGATCCTCACCGGGATGCTGCCGCTGACCCATGGCGTATCCGACAACGGCATCGACCTGCGCCCGGAAGTCGGCGCCGCGAGCTTCGCGTCGCAACTCTCCGCCAGCGGCTACTCGACAGCGCTCATCGGCAAGGCGCATTTCGCCACCTGCCAGACCTTCGCGCCCACCGGCACGCCGGAATGCAAGTTCTCCTCCGCCGATTTCCCGCCGGACTGGCATGGTCCCTACATGGGCATCGACCATGTTGAACTGACGACCATGGGGCACTGGCACAAGATCCGCCCGCCGGTGGTGCCGCCGAGCGGCCAGCATTACGAACACTGGTTCTTCGAACAGGTCGCGGGCCAGGAAGGCTTCGAGCTCTGGAAGTCAGAGACCCGGCCCGGCACCGGCGCCGCCCAGACCTGGAATTCCGCGCTTCCCGTCGCCTGGCACAATTCCACCTGGTGCGCCGACCAGGCGCTGAAATATCTCCATACCCGCGACGAGGACAAGCCGTTCTGCCTGTGGGTGTCCTTCCCCGATCCGCATCACCCCTTCGACTGCCCCGACCCGTGGAACCTGCTGCACCGCCCCGAAGAGGTCGACATGCCGCGACAGGGTGAGAAGGATCTCGACCGCCGTCCATGGTGGCACAAGGCCTCGCTGGAAGGCGAGCCAGCGCTCAAGGACCCGCTTCTCAAGAAGTTCCGGGCCCAGGGCTCCCGCTGCCCCGACCAGAGCGAGGAACAGCTCCGCGAGATGATCGCCAACTATTTCGGCATGATCTCGCTGGTCGACCACAATGTCGGCCGGTTGATGTCGGCGCTGGTCAGCATGGGCATCGCCGACGACACCATCGTCATCTACACCTCCGATCACGGCGACCTGCTGGGTGACCACGGCATCTACCTGAAAGGCCCGACGCCCTACGAGGGGCTGCTGCAGGTCGGGCTCATCGCTTCCGGACCGGGCGTGCCGCAGGGCAAGCTGGTGTCGGAGCCGGTATCCACGCTCGATCTCGCGGCGACGCTCTGCGACTACGCGGGCACCGGGCTTTCCGACCAGGCGCAGAGCCGGAGCATCCGCCCGCTGATCGAGGGCGACGCGACCCGCGACGTTTCCTACAGCGAATGGGACGTCAATGCCGACCGCTGCGGTGTCCCCCTGAAGCTGCGGACCGTACACACGAAGACCGCGAAACTTACCATCGAGGCGGAATCCGGCGCCGGCGAACTCTACGACCTCGCCAACGACCCCGACGAGATGCAGAACCTTTTCGGCGACCCGGGCTATAGAAGCCTGCAGAAGGAACTGACGGCCATGATTCACGCCCGTCCGGGAACCGTCGCCGATTCCTTCGACGAGGTTGTCGGTGTCGCGTAACGCCGTGAACACGGAATGCGCCGCCGCCGGACAAGTCGGCGCAATCCGTACAGCCTGCCTTCACGACTGCCGGTTCGTATCCGTCGTCCAACCGGAGCCCCGCCACTATCGGGAACTTCGGCGCATGACGGACGGGCGGCCGGCGGCCAGACCGGCCCATCGGGCTCAAGAACCAAGAAAAGACCTATCGAGACAGCAACCAACCGCTCCGGATTGTCATGATACCGGGGTCAAACCAAACGGGAGACGTTCCATGAAATTTCGTAATTTCGCAGGCCGTTCAATCGCCATGGGCCTCGGCGCTGTCGCCGTCGCCGCCCTTGCCGCCCCAACCGCCGCCAAGGCAGAATATCCCGAGAAGCCGATCACGGTGATGGTCGGTTTCGCCGCCGGTGGTGGCGTCGACACCTACGCCCGCACTGTCGCAGGCCTGATCCAGGACCATATCGGCCAACCGATGGTCGTCGTCAACAAGCCGGGTGCCGCCGGCATGATCGCGGCCCGCGCCACCGTCGACGCCGAACCGGATGGCTACACCCTGTATGTCACCAACACTGGAAGCCTCCTCGCCAAGGCGATGATGGATGGCGAGAAAAGCAAGCTCGACCCGATCACCGACCTCACCCCGATCGCCGGTATCGGCCAGCTCGTGACAGCCCTGGTGGTTCAGGAAGACAGCCCCTTCAAGTCCGCCGCCGATGTCGTAAAGGCGGCGCGCGAGAATCCCGGCAGCCTGAAATGGGCGCATCCCGGCCGCGGCAGCCTGCACATGATCGGGGGCGCCGCCTTCCTTGCCGCCAACAGGATCAAGGCCCGTGACATCCCCTTCAAGGGCGGCTCCACGGCCCGCAACGCCATCGTCGGCGGCCAGGTCGATTTCGGTTTCGTCGGCATCCAGCTGCTGAGCGGCTTCGAGGGCAAGCTCCGCGCGCTTGGCGTCACCATCGACGAACGGGACCCGGTCAACAATGATGTGCCCACCTTCTCCGAACAGGGGCTCGAGGGAATCGATATCTCCGGCCTGATGATGATGCTCGGTCACCCCGACATTCCGCAGGATGTCCGCGCCAAACTGTCCGATGCGACCGCCAAGGTCATTGCGAGCCAGGAGTTCAAGGACCTTGCCGCCAAGGCCGGGATCTCCGCCTTCTTCTTCGACGCTGAAACCGCTGCGACCCGCCTCAAGAAACTGAAAACCAACCTTGAACCGGTCATTGCCGAGATCAAGAACCAGAAGTAAATCCTCCGGTCCGGTGCGGCACGCCCGATTTATCGGTGTCGCGCCGGACTTCCGAGGTCTTCGGACCAGCGACCGGGGTTGAGGAGACGTCCGGATGATCACCAAAGCAAGAGACCTCTGGATCGGCGTCGGCGTGATGGTTATCGGCGCTGCATTTCTCCACGAGACACTGCAGATCGACGAGGGCGCCGACGAGATCACCGAGATGATGCTGGCGCCTTACGGAATCAGCTGCCTCGTCATCGCGCTCGGCGCATTCCAGGCCCTGCTCGGCGCGCTCTCCGCCGCCCGGCCAAACATCGATGTCCCCGCAGAGTCAGAGCCGGCCCGTCCTTTCCGTCTCGCTGCCGTCATCGGGGTCGGGGTCTGCTTCATCGTCCTGTTTCCGCTCATCGGCTACATGTTTACCAGCCTGATCACCCTGGCCCTGATGATGCTCTTGTTCGGCAATCGACCCGGCACCCGTTTTGCCGCGATCGCCATCGCCGGCACGCTCGTCTACCAGATCGTCTTTGTCGATCTGATGGGCGTACACGACCCGGCCGGCATCTTCGCCTTCAAGAACCTGCTCGGCTGAGCGGCGGACAGAACCCATGGACATACTCAACGGTTTCTCCTACCTCGCATCGAACCCGACGGCGCTGCTGTTCGTGTTCCTGGCGGCCTTCGCCGGCATCATCGTTGGCGCCCTGCCGGGCCTGACGGCGGCGGCCGCCATCGCCATGGTCATGCCGATCACCTTCTATCTAGACCCGCTTTCGGCGCTCGCCTTCCTCTATGTGGTCGGCAAGTCCGGCCGGTTCGGCGGCTCCATTGCCGCGATCCTGTTCAATACGCCGGGCACCGCGGCATCCGCGGCGACAACGCTCGACGGCTACCCGATGGCGGCTTCCGGGAAACCCGGCAAGGCGCTGAAGATGGCGACCGTCGCCTCCGTCGTCGGCGACACCATCGGCGAACTGACCCTGATCCTCGGCGCCGTCTGGATCGCCTCCTACACCGTGCGTTTCGGGCCACCGGAATATTTCGCGATCTACCTGATGGCCTTCATCGTCATCGGCAGCGTCGTCGGCAAATCCATCATCCGCGGCATCGTCAGCACGCTGATCGGCGCCTTCGTCTCGCTGATCGGGCTGGACCCGATCACCGGTGAGAGCCGGCTGACCATGGGTTTTCTCGACCTGGAATCCGGCTTCTCGCTGGTTCCACTGCTGATCGGCATCTTCGTCATCACCGAAGTGCTGGTGCAGGTGGAAAACAAGGCCGCATCCATGATCAACGCCGAACGCAAGACAGGAGAGACCGACCCTGACGCCAACCGGCTGACCTGGGCAGAACTCCGGCGCTGCATCCCTGTCATGCTGCGCTCTACCGGTATCGGCGCCATCATCGGCATGTTGCCGGGGCTCGGCTCCTCCGTCGCCTGCTTCGTCGCCTATGGCGAGGAAAAGCGCCGCGCGAAGAACAAGGATGAATGGGGCACCGGCATCGTCGAAGGCATCGCCGCCCCGGAATCCGCGAACAACGCCGTCTCCGGCCCCAGCATGATCCCGCTGCTGACGCTCGGCGTGCCGGGCAGCACCATCGCGGCGATCCTCGTCGGCGTCTTCATGATCCACGGTATCCAGGTCGGCCCGAACATCTTCAACACGTCGCGCGAGCTGGTTTTCGGCCTGTTCGCGTCCGGCCTGCTCGGCATCGCGCTCTACGGCCTCATCGGCTACTTCGGTGCGCCCTGGATCGGGCGCATCGTCGGCGCGGTTCCGGCCCGTCTGATCTACCCCTTCATCTTCCTGACAGCGATCGTCGCGGCCTATTCGGTGCGTTCCAGCATCTTCGATGTCGGGGTGGCGCTCGCTTTCGGTATCGTCGGCTACCTGGCGCGGCGGTTCGATTTCTCCGCACCGGCCTTCATCATCGCCTTCGTCCTCGCGCAAGGTGCGGAGATGGCGCTGCGCCAATCGCTGCTCCTGTCGGACAACGGGGCGATGATCTTCATCGAACGGCCAATCTCGCTCGCCTTCCTCATCCTGGCGGCAGTCGTGGTTGTCGCCCGCACCATCGGCGTCATCCGCAAATCGCGTCGGGACGCCCGGAATGGCTGACAGACCGGCCAACCTGCTGATCCTGATGGCCGACGAGCATACCCGGCATGTGCTCGGCTGCCTCGGCAACAGCGCAGTGAAGACGCCCAACCTCGACCGGCTGGCCGCGCGCGGCACCCTGGTCCCGACCGCCTCCACCTCCTCGCCGATCTGCGTGCCGGCGCGCGCCGCCTTCGCGACCGGGCAATACGCCCATGTCACCGGGCTCTGGGACAACGCCTTCGGCTATGCCGGCGAGCCGCGCGGCTGGGGCCATGCATTGCAGGCCGCCGGCCTACCGGTTGGCTCCATCGGCAAGCTGCATTACCGGCGCGAGGAAGATCCGACCGGTCTCGATTTCCAGATCCTGCCGATGCATCTCGTCGACGGTAAGGGCGACGTGCTCGGCGCGGTCCGGGACCCCTTGCCGGTACGCTGGAAGTCGCGCGCCATGGCCGAGAAGATCGGTCCCGGAGAGACCAGCTATACCGCCTACGATCGAGACATCACCGACGCCGCCGTGGCCTGGCTCGGGGAGTGGGATCAATCCGGTCCAGAGTCGCCCTGGACCCTGTTCGTCTCGCTGGTTGCCCCGCATTTCCCATTGATCGCGCCGCGGGAATTCTACGACATGTATGCCGGGGCCGGCCTGATGCCGACAAAACCGGCCCGCGATGAGGAGCATCCGTGGCTGGCCGCGCTCAGGGCCTGTTTCAACTACGACAACTTCACGGATGAACGGACCGCCATCGCGCTGGCCTCCTATTACGGCCTCGTCAGCTTCATGGATTCCCGCATCGGCATGATCCTCGACGCTCTGGACGCCACGGGGCTTACGGACAGCACGCGGGTCATCTATGTCAGCGACCACGGCGACAATATCGGCGAACGCGGTCTCTGGGGTAAATCCACCTTGTTCGAGGAATCGGCGGGCATTCCGGCGATCTGCGCCGGGCCGGGCATTCCCGTGGGTCGAGTCTGCCGCACACCCGTCTCGCTGGTGGACATCGCTCCGACGGTTCTCGGCAATGCCGGGATATCCGGTGCCGGCGCCGCGCTGCCCGGTCGTTCGCTTCTGGAACAGGCGAACATCCCGGATGACGATACACGCGCCGTGTTCTCGGAATATCACGCCGCCGGCGCCTGCAGCGGCGCCTTCATGATCCGCAAGGGGCGGTGGAAGTATAACCATTATGTCGGCTTCCCGCCCGAGCTGTTCGATCTCGAGAATGATCCGGATGAGCTCGTCGATCTTGGCCGCGACCCATCCCATGCCGGCATCCGCGACGATATGGAAGCCGAACTGCACAAGGTCTGCGACCCGGTTGCCGTCGACCGGCAGGCAAAGGCCGACCAGACCGCGCTGGTCGAGGCCAATGGTGGCCGTGACGCGGTGATCGCCCGGGGCGGCTTCGGCGCCACCCCGCCGCCGGGCGAGAAACCCCGGTTCGTCAGCGAAGGCTGAAACCGGGAAAGCAGCCTCGCCGGACGGAAGACATCGCGCTGGTTTCTGCACCGTACAAAGGAAAGCGACCTTGGCCCCCACCTCACTCTTCGACTTCAGGATCTATTCCGGCATGTTCGCCACCGCCGACATGGCGACAACTTTCGGCGAACCGGAAACGCTCCGGCGGATGGTCGAGGTAGAGAAGGCCGTGAGCAAGGTCCAGGGAGAGCTGGGCATCATCCCGGCCGATGCCGCCGCCCACATCGCCGCGACGATAACCGCCGACGACCTCGACCTGGACCGCCTGCATCGTGACACAGTCGACGTGGGCCGTCCGATCGCCGGCCTGCAGCATCAACTGGCCGGCCAGGTCCTCCCCGAACATGCGTCCTGGGTGCATTACGGCATCACCACATACGACGTGATGGATACCGCCAGAAACCTGCAGATCCGGGACGGCATCAGCCAGATTCTCAACCTGATGCAGACATATCGGAACCTGCTTGCCGACCTCGTCCGCAGGCATCGCGACACACCGATGATCGGCCGGACCAACAACCTTCACGCCCAGCCAAATACCTTCGGCGCCAAGCTCGCGACCTGGCTTGAGGAAATGCTCCGCCACGAGGAGCGCCTTCGGGCCTGCCGGCCGCGTGTCGAGGTGGTGCAACTCGGCGGCGCGGTCGGCACGCTCGCCTCGCTGCATCCCGACGGGCTCGCCTGCCGCGAGGGGGTCGCGCGCGAGCTTGGCCTTGGTGTCGTGCAATCGAACTGGCACAACTCGCGTGATTCGGTAACGGAAGCCGTGCTCTGCCTCGCCGGCCTGTGTGCAACGCTCGCGCGGATCGCCGAGAACCTCAACCAGCTTGGCGGCACCGATATCGGCGAGACATCGGAAGCCGGCAGGGCCGGCCGGGGACGCAGCACCAGCATGCCGCACAAGCGCAACCCGCGAGCCGCGGAATACGCCGAGGCGGGTGCCCGGCTTGGCCGCCAGCGCGCCGTCGGCATGGTCGAGATCAAGGGCCAGAGCCATGATCGCAATG
>JAVKCR010000210.1:0-4183 GCA_040222645.1 Rhodospirillales bacterium | reverse complement strand
GCTGACATGGATATGCACGTCCGCGTTCTTGCGGCTGCGCCCGCCGGAGAACCCGGTCATCGCGATGGTCGGGATGCCGTTCGCCCGGGCATGGGCAAGCGCGCGGATGATGTTCTCGCTGTCGCCGGAGGATGAGATGGTCATCAGCACATCACCTTCCCGCGCCTGGGTGGCGAGCTGGTAGACGAAAACATCGTCGTAGGAGATGTCGTTGGCGATCGCCGTCAGGATCTCGACGTTGGAGGCGAGCGAAACCACGCGCGGCCGGTGGGGCGTGTCGGTCTGGATGCCCTTGGCGAAATCGCAGAGCAGGTGATTGGCGATGGAGGCCGAGCCACCGTTGCCGCAGGAGAAAATCTGCGCATCCCGGTCGAGCGCCCCCTTGAGGATGCGCACTGCCCCGGCCAGCGCGCCGCGGTCGATGGATGCCGCCGCCAGCGACAGCCGATCGTAATAGGCATCGGCGTAAGCGCCGATATCGCCGAAATACTTGTCGGGAAATGTCATCCGCGATGTCCTGTTGCGCTAGCTGTGCAGCCCGATACCCCAGCGCGCCGCCCAGCGCAATCCTTCCAGGGTCTTGCCGGCCGGCCGGTATTCGCAGCCGACCCAGCCATCATAGCCGGTTCGGTCCATGAGTGCGAACAGATGGGGATAATTGATTTCGCCGGTGTCCGGTTCGTTGCGGCCGGGCACGCCGGCGATCTGCACATGGGCGACGAGAGACCCGAACTCCTCCCAGGCCTGCGACAGCCCGCCCTCGACGATCTGGCGGTGGTAGAAGTCGAGCTGCAGGCGCAGGCCGGGATGCCCGATCTCGGCGATGATCGAGGCGGCCTCGCCGCTCCTGTTCAGGAAATAGCCGGCAACATCGAACGGGTTGATCGGTTCGATGGTCAGCGTGATGCCGGCCTTCGAGGCGACTTCCAGCCCCGCGCGGAGATTGTCGACGAAGGCGGCACGCGCATCTTCCCGCGCCGTATCGCCGTCCAGCACGCCGGCGACCGCATGGACCAGCGGACTGCCGACCTCGCCCGCGTAATCGACCGCGCGGCGCAGCCCGTCGAGGAATTCCGTCGACCGGCCCGGGGTCGCGGCGATGCCAAGCAGACCGTCGGAACTCGGCGGCGTGTTGATCAGCGCCATCTTCGTGCCGTAGCGCTCCAGCTTCTTGCGGACATCGGCGGCGGGCAAGGCATAGGGGCGGAGGCATTCGACGCCGGTAAACCCGGCGGCGGCAGCGGCGGCGAAACGTTCGCCATAGGGCAGATCGGTGAACAGCCAATCGAGATTGGCGGAGAATTTCGGCATGATCTTCAGTCTTCCAGCATTGCGCGGACACGTTCGGCGATCCGGCGCGCTTCGTCCAGCGGCGGGGGCGACCAGGTCTCCCACGAACCGGAAAACGGCTTCGCGACGCCGCGTTCGTAGAGTTCCCGGTGCAGCGCCTCGTGCTTCGGGATGGCAAATCCGGGCGGGCTGAAGATCCACAGCGGCACGCCGGAGGACGCCGCCTCGCTGGCCATGGAAACCGAATCGCCGGTGACGATCACCGCATCCGCCAGCCCAAGAATGCCGCGATAGGGATTCTCGCCCGCATCGTCCGGCCGGTAGACATAACTCGAAGCCGGGGAGAGCCCGTCGAACGCGCCCGCCGCCTCGCCGGTGCGCCGGCTTGTGGTGACCAGCAGGCTGCCGCCGACGGCTTCGGCCATGCGTGCTGCCTCCCTTGCGAGACGGGCGCCGAGCGACAGCGGGAAGGGCTTCCGCTTGGTGGCGCCGCCGACCAGCAAGGCTATCCAGGGTCGAGGCAGACCCTCGAACCGGTCCCGCCAGCCCTTCCCCGCCGCGTCGAGCGCCGCCCGGGTCAGGCTGTGCGGCGCCCCGGTCACCGCCATCACATTCTCCTGCGCCGGCGGATCGTCATGGTTCGGGATGACCACGAGGTCGAAAGCATCGAGGCTGCCGCCGGGATGCATGACCTGCACCAGCCGGGTCGGGGGTGACTGCCGCTTGATGAAACGCGCGACGGCCGCGGAACGGCGGCCGGCGGCAATCACCAGATCGGGCCAGGGCGGTGCGATACCGGCGCGGGATTCCGTTGTCAGTGACCTGAGCGAGACCCCGAAATTCGGCAATTTCGCCAGCATGCCGTAGGAGAGCTTCTTCTCGATCACCGGCAGGCCGAGCCGGGCGGCGATGCCGAGCGCCTGGTTCGCGGTCCCGGCGCGCGGATCGACCAGCACCCAGGCGGATTTACCCGCCGATGTCGGCTCAGCGGCCAACGAAGGTCGGCTTCCGTTTCTCGAGGAAGGCCTTGAAGCCCTCGCGGAAATCCTCGGTGTCGAAGCAGGCATAGGTGGCGCGGTCGTCCTCGGGGGTCATGGCCTCGCCCATCGCCATGCGGTTGATCAGCGCCTTGTGCAGGCTGTTGGACAGCGGCGCATTGCGCGACATGGAGATCGCCGACTTCATCGCCGCCTCCATCACCTCGCCGTCGGCTACGACGCGGGTCACGAGATGGCAGGCGCTGGCCTCTTGCGCGCCGAACACGCGGGCTTCAAGCAGGATTTCCTTGGCGATAACGGGCCCCGCCACCCGCACCAGAACTTCCATGAACATCAGCGGCATGGTGACGCCGAGCTTGCTCACCGGGGCGCCGAACATCGAGCTTTCACCGCAGATGCGGATGTCGCAGAGCGCGGCGATCTCCATGCCGCCGCCGATGCAATTGCCGTTGATGGCGGCGACCACCGGCTTCGGGCAATCGCGAATCGCCACGATGGTCTTGCGCATATGCTCGCCATAGATTTCGCCGGCATCGGCGGTCGAATAGACGGTCTCGAACTCGCTGATGTCCGCGCCGACGCCGAAATGGTCGCCGGCCCCGGTCACCACCACGGCCCGGATGCCGTCATCCGCCGCGATGGCGCGGAAATGCGCGGTCAGGCCATGCCACATCGGGAGGTTCAGCGCATTGCGCTTGTCCGGGCGATTCAGCGTGACGGTCGCGATGGCACCCTCGCGGCTCAGCAATACGGCGTCTTCGGTCATAATCGTCCCTGTTCAGGTGGATCCGCGTATCGTCGGTGGCGGGGTCAGTCAGCGAAGGAGCCGAGGCCCTCGCGCAGGTCGCCGAGCCACGGCTCGAACTTGCGCCAGCGCTGCACCGCCTTCTTGTTGATCGGCTGACGGACCTGCCAGGCGCTGGCGGTCTGCACCAGCCGTTCCGTCTTGTGGAAGCTCAGGCAGGCATCGTCCCAGTCGAGGCCGAGGAAGTCTATGATCTCGCGGGTCATCTCCTCCTGGTTGTCGACCAGCTCCTCGTACTGCACTTCGAGGATCGGGATGGAGAGCGTCTTCAGCCAGTAGGCCATCAGGCGTTCATATTCCCGGTAATAGGCCGCGAGATGACCGAGGTCGTAGCTGAAGAACTGGCTTTCCCGGAAGTTCTGGAAATAGCAGCTCAGGCAGGAATCCATCGGGTGGCGGCGGGTGTGGATGATGCGCGCGCCCGGCAGGATGGTCTGGATGAAGCCGAGATTGATGAAATTGGCCGGCATCTTGTCGACCACCCGTTCGGCGTCCGGTGCGAGCTTCGCAATGGCATCGAGATAGCTCTGCCCCATCGCCGCGGCATCGGCCTGGGTGACCTTGGTCACGCATTCCGGATAATTCAGCTTGCCGCGCCATTTCTCCGACAACCCGACGGTGATGCGCGAGATGTCCTTGAGTTCGCCGGCGCCGAACGCCTTCGGATGGCTGGCGATGATCTGCTCGACCAGCGTTGTGCCCGACCGCGGCATGCCGCAGACGAAGACCGGGGTCTCGCCGGGTGCGCCCCAGCCCTGCCGCTGCTTCAGGAAGGCCGGCGAGAAGACCGCCATGTTGCGGGTGATGTAGGCGGTGTGCGAGGCCGGGTTGAAGCCCTTGCCGTTCTGGGCGAGCTGCTGCTTCTTCGCCTCGTTGCCACGCATGTAGGCGGCAAACGAGGCCTCGTTGTCTCCGAGGCGCTGGCAGACCTCGCCGAGCCCGAAATTGTGCATGACCTGTTCGTCGAGCGTGCCCTTGGAGGCCGCCATCGCGGCCTCGAACCGCGCCTTCAGCTTATCCTGGTCGCGCGACTTGCCGTAGAGCGCGAGCTGGTAGAGTGCCTGCTGGTAGTTCGGCTTCAGCTCCAGCA
>JAVKCR010000209.1:0-1648 GCA_040222645.1 Rhodospirillales bacterium | reverse complement strand
CCAGCGCCGGTTTCAGCAGGTTCGAGGCATCCATCGAGCCGCCGGAGGTGGCCCCGGCGCCGATCACGGTATGGATCTCGTCGATGAACAGGACCGCGTCCGGCATCGCTTCGAGTTCGCGCATCACCGCCTTCAGACGTTCCTCGAAATCGCCGCGATAGCGGGTACCGGCGAGCAGGGCGCCCATGTCGAGAGCATAGATCACCGCCTTCTCGAGCACTTCCGGCACCTCGCCATTGACGATGCGCCGCGCGAGGCCCTCGGCGATGGCGGTCTTGCCGACGCCGGGATCACCGACATAGAGCGGGTTGTTCTTGGAGCGGCGGCAGAGAATCTGGATGGTTCGGTCGACTTCACTCTTGCGGCCGATCAACGGGTCGATCTTGCCGCCGGCAGCCTTCTCGTTGAGGTTGACGCAATATTCGGTAAGCGCCTCCTGCCCCTTCTTGGACTTCGGGTCCTCGGCCTTCTCCTCTTCGTCGGCGCCGCGAACCGGGCGTTCCTCGCTATGGCCCGGGACCTTGGCGATGCCGTGCGAGATGTAGTTGGTGGCGTCCAGCCGGGTCATGTCCTGGCATTGCAGGAAGTACACCGCGTGGCTTTCACGTTCGGAGAACAGCGCCACCAGCACATTGGCGCCGGTCACTTCCTCGCGGCCGGAGGACTGGACGTGGATCGCCGCGCGCTGGACCACGCGCTGAAAACTCGCCGTCGGCTTCGGGTCGGAGAGGCTGGCCGTCACCAGCCCCTTCAACTCCTCGCCGATGAAATGCTGGAGGTCGCTCTGTAGCTCCTCGACATCGACATCGCAGGCGCGCAACACCGCGAGCGCGTCCTGGTCGTCCGTCAGGGCAAGCAGGAGATGTTCGAGCGTGGCATGCTCGTGATGCGCATCGGTCGCTATGGAGAGCGCGTTGTGCAGTGATTTCTCGAGGTTCCTGGAGAGCATTCGGTGTCAGTCCTTCTCGATCGTACATTGCAAGGGATGCTGGTGCTGGCGCGCCGCATCCATGACCTGTGATACCTTCGTCTCCGCCACCTCGTAGGTGAACACGCCGCAGATCCCGACACCGCGCTGATGCACGTGCAGCATGATCCGCGTCGCCTCCTCCCGCGACTTGCCGAAGAACCGTTCGAGCACCTGGATGACGAACTCCATGGGAGTGTAATCGTCATTCAGCATGAGGACCTTGTACATCGACGGCTTCTTGGTCTTCGGCCGTGACTTTACGACGATGCCGGTCTGGTTGCCGCCCTCATCGTCGCCCATCCTCTCACCGAGATAAATCTGCGTCGTCATACCTTTACCTGAGCCAGAAGTTCCGGACCGCGAGACGGTCCGTGTCGGTATTATCAATATTGGCCCGAACGCCTGCAAGAGAAGACCTTAAACAGGCGCTTCGAGAATATTTTCCTTCGGGGACAAAACAAAGGGGCCGCAACGGCGATCCGCTGCGGCCCCGGGATAGTTGCCGGGTGTCAGGTCGGCGCTCAGCCGGCCATGCGCTCCAGCATCTCGTCGGAATATTTCTTCAGTCGCGCCTCGACCGGCGCAGAGAGCTTGTCGACGAAGCGAGTCCCCGCCTCGATGGTCGCAATGCTCGAGGCCAGCCACGCGTTGAACTCGGCTTCGAGCAGATCGCTGTTG
>JAVKCR010000208.1:0-7616 GCA_040222645.1 Rhodospirillales bacterium | reverse complement strand
AGTTTCCGGAAATCATCGATTTCTGGCTGCCGCCGGAGGGCTGCTCCTACCGCATCGCCGTCATCTCCATGAAGAAGGCCTATGCCGGGCACGCCAAGCGGGTGATGATGGGCGCCTGGTCGTTCCTGCGGCAATTTACCTTTACCAAGTTCATCATAGTGGTGGACGACGATATCGACGCGCGCGTCTGGAAGGACGTGATGTGGGCGATCTCGACCCGCATGGACCCGGTGCGCGATATCGTCACCATCGAGCAGACCCCTATCGACTACCTGGATTTCGCTTCGCCGGAGAGCGGTACCGGCGGCAAGCTGGGGCTGGACGCCACCAACAAGCTGCCGGGCGAAACCCGGCGCGACTGGGGCGAGAAGATCCGCATGAGCGACGAGGTTATCGAGACGGTCACCGAAAAATGGGCGCGCTACGGCCTGCCCGGTTCCGGCAAGCCGATCTGGAAATAGCGCCCGGGCTGGACAGTCCGGGCAGGTCAGCTACAAACCTCGCAAGTCCCGCGGGAAGCTTGAGGAAAACATGGGCGATCAGAAGCGCGAACCGACCGAAATCCTGCAGATCCTGCTGGAGAAGGCGAAGGCTGCGGGGGCCGACCAGGCCGACGCGGTATTCGTCGAGGGTACCTCCGTCTCGGTGAGCTACCGGCTTGGCGAACTGGAATCGCTGGAACGTTCCGAAGGCTCCGACATCGGGCTCAGGGTACTGGTCGGCCAGCGCCAGGCCTGCGTTTCCTCCGCCGACCGCACCGACGAGGCGCTGGACGAACTGGCCGACCGCGCCGTCTCCATGGCGAAGCTCGCGCCGGCCGACAAGTACGCCGGCATAGCGGAGCCGGGCCAGCTCGCGACCCATATCCCCGACATCGATTGCTACGACCCGTCGGAACCGGACATCGAGGAAATCAAGCGCGCGGCGATGGCCTGCGAAGAGGCCGCGCGCGCCGTCGAGGGCATCACCAATTCCGAGGGCTCCGATGCCGGCTGGGGCAAGAACCGGGTCGCGCTCGCCGCCACCAACGGTTTCGCCCACACCTACGAAGGCAGCCATCACGCCCTGTCGGTCTCCGTCCTCGCCGGCGAAGGCGTGAAGATGGAGCGGGATTACGACTACCGCACGGCGGTCTATGCCGCCGACATCCCCTCGCCCGAATCCATCGGCCGCACCGCGGCGGAAAAGACCCTGCGCCGCCTCAACCCGCAGAAGGTGAAGACCTGCAAGGTGCCGGTGCTGTTCGACCCGCGCGTGGCCGGCAGCCTGATCGGCCATCTTACCGGCGCGATCAACGGCGCCTCGATCGCGCGCGGCACCTCCTTCCTGAAGGACAAGCTGGGCGCGAAGGTCTTCGCCGACGGCGTCACCATCGTCGAGGATCCGCACCGCCCGCGCGGCTTGCGCTCCAAGCCGTTCGACGCGGAGGGCATCGCCAACTACCGCCGCAACCTGATCGATGAAGGCACGCTGACCACCTGGCTGCTCGATCTCGGCACCGCCCGCCAGCTCGGTCTGGAAACCACGGGCCACGCCTCCCGCGGCACCTCCTCCCCGCCCTCGCCCTCGGCCACCAACCTGCATATGGAACCGGGCGCGCTGACCCCGGAAGAACTGATGCGCGAGATCGGCACCGGGCTCTATGTCACCGAACTGATCGGCTTCGGCGTCAACGGGGTGACCGGCGATTACAGCCGCGGCGCCGGCGGCTTCTGGATCGAGAACGGCGAGATCGCCTTCCCCGTCCCCGAACGGACCATTGCCGGCAATTTGAAGGACATGTTCCGGAACCTGACCCCGGCCAACGACCTCGAATTCCGCTACGGCACCAATTCCCCAACCGTCCGCATCGACGGCATGACCGTCGCCGGGGGGTGAGCGGAAGCACGCTGGCAGACCACGCAGCAACCAGATGACCAAGGCAATCGACCTTCTCAAGGACGGCAAGCACCAGGATACCGGCATTCTCGTCCGACGCCTGGTCTCTGACTACGTGCGCCCCTATGTTGGCAAGATCGCGCTTGCCGTCTTTTTCATGCTGATATTCTCGGCCGCGACCGGCTCGGTGGCGCTGCTGATGGAACAGGTGGTCGACCAGGTGTTCGCCGCCGGGAGGGCCGACGCGCTCTGGCTGGTCGCCGGCGCGGTCGTCGCCGTCTTTATCGTCAAGGGCACCTCGAACTATATGCAGGCGCGGATCATGGCCTTTGTCGGCCTGCAGATCATCGCCAACATACAGACCCAACTCTATCGCCACGTCATAGGCCTCGACCTCGCTTTTTTCCACGGCAGCGGCGCCGGACGTCTGATCACCCGCTTCACCAACGACGTCACCCTGATCCGCACCGTCGTCTCGAACGGACTGACGGCGCTCGGCAAGGACCTGATGTCCGCTGTGTTCCTGATCGGCGTAATGTTCTACCAGGACTGGAAACTCGCCTTCATCGCGACCGTCGTGTTGCCGATCGCCATCAGGCCGATCGCCCGGCTCGGCAAGCGCATGCGACGGGTCACCGCAAATACCCAGGCGGAATTCGGCGAATTCTCGAACATCCTGAACCAGACCTTCCAGGGCGTGCGCCACGTCAAGGCCTACGCCATGGAGGAATATGAAAGTACGCGCATAGATGCGGTTGTGAACCGCATATTCGAGATGACCTTCAAGTCGACGCGCCTGCGCGCCGCGGTCTCGCCGCTGATGGAAACGCTCGGCGGCATCGCGGTGGCGATCATCGTCGTCTATGGCGGCAACATGGTGATCGCGGGCGAGACCACAGCCGGCAAGTTCTTCTCCTTCATCACCGCGCTGCTGCTTGCCTACGAGCCGATGAAGCGCCTCGCCAACATCAAGATGAACTTCGAGGAAGGCCTCGCCGCCGCCGAACGCGTGTTCAGCGTGCTTGACCACAAGGCCACCATCGTCGATGCGCCGGAAGCGACGGAGCTTGAGGTCAGCGGCGGTCAAGTCACCTTCGAGAACGTCGTTTTCCGCTATGGCGAAGACATCACCGCGCTCGACGACCTCAGCCTCACCGTTCCGGCAGGCAAGACGGCGGCGCTTGTCGGCATGTCCGGCGCCGGCAAATCGACGATCCTGAACCTGATCCCGCGCTTCTACGACATCGAGCGCGGCCGTATCCTGATCGACGGTCAGGATGTGAAGTCTGTCAGCCTACAATCACTGCGCAGCGCGATCGGACTCGTCAGCCAGGAGATAACCCTGTTCGACGATACCATCCGTGGCAACATTGCCTACGGCAAACCGGACGCGACCGAGGACGAAATCCGAGAAGCCGCCCGCCAGGCCGCGGCGCTCGACTTCATCCTCGAACAGGAACATGGCTTCGATACGCCGGTCGGCGAGAACGGCATCAAGCTCTCAGGTGGCCAGCGCCAGCGCATCGCCATCGCGCGGGCCATGTTGAAGAACGCCCCGATCCTGCTGCTCGACGAGGCGACCAGCGCGCTCGACACGGAATCCGAGCGCTTCGTGCAGGCCGCCCTCGAGAACCTGATGCGTGACCGCACCACGCTGGTCATCGCGCACCGGCTCTCCACCGTCATCGACGCCGACATCATCTTCGTGGTCGACCGCGGCCGCGTCGCCGAACAGGGCAGCCATGACGAGTTGCTGGCCAAGGACGGCATCTATGCCCGGCTCTACGCCATGCAGTTCGCGGAAGAGGCGGCCGGCGAACAGATCGCCGACATGGCCTGACCCCGATGTCGCTGCTCAAGCGCCTCACCGCCTCCGAAAGCTTCCGCAACGCGGTCTGCCGCATCGCCGCCTGGTATGTGCGTTTCGTCTACCGTACCGGCCGCTGGAAGATCGAGGGCGCGGAAATCCCCGAGAAGCTGATGGCCGACGACCAGACCTTCATCATCGCCTACTGGCATGGCCGGCTGCTGATGCTGACCTGCGCCTGGGTATATGAACCGACACTGAACCTGCTGATCTCCGAGCATCGCGACGGCCAGATGATCTCGAAAACCGTCTCGCATCTCGGTCTCGCCACCATTTCCGGCTCGACCAACCGGGGCGGCGACCGGGCGCTCAGGGAAATGATCCGGGCGCTGCGCCGGGGCGAGATGGTCGGCATCACGCCGGATGGCCCGCGCGGCCCGCGCATGCGCGCCAGCATCGGCGTCGCGGCGCTGGCGCGGCTGTCCGGCGCGCCGGTGGTGCCGATCACCTGTACCGCCAGACCGCGGAAGATATTCCGTTCCTGGGACCGCTTCATGCTTCCGAAACCGTTCTGCCGCGGGCTGATCCGCTGGGGCGAGCCGGTCTGGCCGGGCGAGCGGATGGATACGGAAGCCACAGATGCATTTCGTCAGCGCATCGAGGATGTGCTGAACGACATGACGATGGAGGCTGATCGATCCTTCGGAGTTGATATAATCGAACCGGCGGAACAAACGGCAGGCACATCCAGCACATGATCTACGGCATCTACAGGGCAGCGACGATCGCAGGCTTGCCGCTTGTCGAAGTGCTGCTGCGCAAACGCCTGAAGGCCGGCAAGGAAGACAATCTGCGGGTTGGCGAGCGCCGTGGCATCTCGACCCGCCAGCGCCCCGCCGGCAAGCTGGTCTGGGCCCATGCGGCGAGCGTCGGTGAATCGCTGTCGCTGCTGCCGCTGATCGAACACATGGCCGCGCGCTGGCCGGAGATGAGCTTCCTTGTCACCACCGGCACCGTGACGTCCGCCGCCCTGATGGCCGAACGCCTGCCGGCGCGGGCGTTCCACCAGTTCATGCCGCTCGACCGCCCCGCCTGGGTTCGCCGCTTCCTCGACCGCTGGCATCCCGATCTCGCGATCTGGGCGGAATCCGAACTCTGGCCGAACATGCTGATCGAGATGCGCAAGCGCGGCATTCCCTCCATCCTGGTCAACGGCCGGATGTCGGAACGTTCTGCCCGGCGCTGGAAGATCGCGCCCGGCCTCGCGCGACACCTGCTCGGCGGGTTCGATTCCTGTCTCGCGCAGAGCCTCGAGGAGCGCGGCCGTTTCGCCAGCCTCGGCGCCCGCAACGCCAAGGCGCTGGGCAACCTGAAATTCGCCGCCCCGCCGCTGCCGGCCCGCGAGTTCGATCTCGCCCTGATGCGCAAGAACATCGCCGGACGCCCGGTCTGGCTCGCCGCAAGCACGCACGCGCCCGAGGAACAGTGGATCGCGGAAGCCCATCGCATCCTGAAGAACCGGTTCCCGGACCTGCTGACCATCATCGTGCCGCGCCACCAGACCCGCGGCGAGGAGATCGAGGCCGAGCTGGCGAAAGCCGGCTTTGCCGTCACCCGCCGGTCGACCGGTCTCCAGGTGCAGCCGGACACCGAGATCTATCTCGCCGACACCATTGGCGAGCTCGGCCTGTTCTACCGGGTCGCCCCGCTGGTGTTCATCGGCGGTTCGCTGATCCGTCACGGCGGGCAGAACCCGCTGGAGCCGTCGCGCTTCGGCTGCGCCATCCTGCACGGACCGCACATGTTCAATTTCGCCGAGATCATCGGCGATTACGCAAGCCACGAGGCCAGCATCGAGGTCTCCGGCATCGAGGGACTGGCCGCGACCGCGGGCCGGCTGCTCGGCGATGGAGAGGCATGCGCGCGTCTCGGCGATTCCGCACGGCTACGTGCCGAAGCCCAGGCCGGCGTCCTGGACCGGGTTACGGAGGAGATCTCCCGGTTCATCGAGAAGCCGAAAGCACGCGACGGCGGCCGTGCGCGCGCCTGATTTCTGGCAGAGCCCTCGCGGTCTCCTGTCCGGCATGCTCTCGCCGCTCGGCGCCATCTACGGTTCCATAACGGCGCGGCGCGCCACGCGCGCCCCGGACCATACCCCCGGCATACCGGTGATCTGCATCGGCAACGCGGTGATGGGTGGCGCCGGCAAGACGCCGGTGGCCCGGTCGCTGGCCGCCGAGCCGCGGCTTGCCGCGCGCGGACCGCATATCCTCACCCGCGGCTATGGCGGCGCGGAAACCGGCCCGCTGCGCGTCGATCCCGCGTACCACGATGCCGCGATGGTCGGCGACGAGGCGCTGCTGCTGGCGAACGCCGCCCCGACCTGGGTCTCGCGCAACCGCGTCGCCGGCGCGAAGGCCATCGAGGCCGCCGGGGCCGGACTGATCCTCATGGATGACGGCTACCAGAACTCCTCGCTCGCCAAGTCGCTGAACCTGCTGGTGATCGATTCCGCCTACATGTTCGGCAACGGCCGCGCCTTTCCCGCCGGCCCCTTGCGCGAACCGCCGGAAAGCGCGCTGGCCCGGGCGGATGCGGTAATTGCCCTCGGCGACGACTGGGCGGCACAGCACTTCGCCGGGAAGCCCGTGTTCCGCGCCCGTATCGTGGCGGAGAACGGGACTGACTTCCGTGGCCGCGCGGTTCATGCCTTCTCCGGCATCGGCCGGCCGGAGAAGTTCTTCCGCACCCTGAGCGCCGCCGGCGCCGGTATTCGCAAACGGGTCGCCTTCGCCGATCATCACCCCTTCACGGAGGCGGAGATACGACGCCTGCTGGAGGACGCTGAGCGCGATTCCGCGATACCCGTCACCACCGAAAAGGACCATGTCCGGCTGCCGGCATCACTCAGGGACCGCGTACGGGTGTTGACTGTATCACTCGCCTGGGATGATAACGGCGCCCTTCTCGACATGATCGAAAACGCCCATGTCTGACCGCATGGTACGACGTACATTTTTCAAGGCGGCGTTCGTCGACCCCGCACAGGCGTTTCTGGTCCGGCTTGCGATCCTGCTGTTTCGCGCCCTCCCGCTGGACAATGCATCGGCCTTCGGCGGCTGGTTGGTCCGCAAAGTCGGACCAATGCTCAAACAGCACAGGATTGCCCTGAACAATCTCCGGAAGGCCTTCCCGGAAAAGACCGATGACGAGATCGCGCGAATCGCCGATGCGATGTGGGACAATCTCGGCCGAACCGCCGGCGAATACCCGCATCTCGACCGCTTCGATGTCTACAACGACAAGGAACGGTTCGAAACCCGCGGCGGCCACAACATCCGGGCCCTGCGTGACGACGGCATCTGCGGCATCTTCTTCTCCGGCCATATCGGCAATTGGGAGATCGTTTCGCTGGCCGCGACCCAGCAAGGTGTCCCACTCACGCGGATATTCCGTGCACCGAACAACAGGTCGATGAACTGGCTGTTCGAAAACGGACGCCAGGCCGTCGCCGGCGACCTGGTTCCGAAAGGCTCCGAGGGCGCCAAGGCTGCCATGAAGGCGCTGCGCGACGGCGGTCACCTCGGCATGCTGGTCGACCAGAAGATGAACGACGGCATCGAGGCACGCCTGTTCGGACGCCCGGCCATGACCGCCCCCGCGCTGGCGCTGTTCGCGCTGAAGTTCAGGTGCCCGGTGGTGCCGGCCCGCGTCACCCGTCTCGACGGTGCCCATTTCCGGATCGACATCGAGGACCCGCTCGTGCCGCCCGAACCATCCGGCGACCGCCATACCGACATCCTCGCCTTTACCCAGGCCGTCAACGACCGTCTTGAAGCCTGGATCCGCGAGACCCCGGAGCAGTGGTTGTGGGTACACCGGCGCTGGCCGGACTGAGATAAACTGCGCCCCCTGCGCCCCTGCGGGGCAC
>JAVKCR010000207.1:0-4898 GCA_040222645.1 Rhodospirillales bacterium | reverse complement strand
CAAACCGGCCATGGTCGAGGAGTTCAAGTACGAGAACGCCATGGCCGTGCCGTTCATCGAGAAGATCGTCATCAACATGGGTGTCGGGGAAGCGTCCCTCGACAAGAAGAAGATCGATGGCGCCATCAAGGACATGACCGCGATCACCGGCCAGAAGCCGATCGTGACCCGGGCTTCCAAATCTGTCGCCGGCTTCAAGATCCGGGAAGGCATGGTCGTCGGTTGCAAGACCACGCTGCGCCGTGCGCGGATGTACGAATTCCTCGACCGCCTTGTGAACATCGCCCTGCCGCGTGTCCGTGACTTCCGCGGGCTGTCGCCGAAGACCTTCGACGGCAAAGGCAATTTCGCGATGGGTCTCAAGGAACAGATCGTGTTCCCGGAAATCAATTACGACCAGGTCGACAAGGTCCGGGGCATGGACATCATCATCGTCACATCGGCGAAAACGGACGAAGAGGCGCGTGCGCTCCTCAAGAAGTTCGATTTCCCGTTCGCAAGCTAAGGCGGAGACAACTGCTATGGCAAAGAAAAGCATGGTCGAGCGCAACAAGCGCCGCGAAAAGCTCGCGGACCAGTTCGCTTCTAAGCGTAAGGCACTGAAAGAAGTCATCTACTCCAAGGAAACCACTCCCGAGGAGCGCTTCGAGGCTTCCGTGAAGCTGGCCGAGATTCCGCGCAATGCGTCGCCGACCCGGCAGCGTCTGCGCTGTGAACTGACTGGCCGCCCTCGCGGCAATTACCGGAAATTCAAGCTCTGCCGCATCAAGCTGCGGGACCTGGCCTCTGAAGGCCAGATCCCGGGCATGGTGAAGTCGAGCTGGTAAGGAGAACCGAGCGATGTCGATGACAGATCCGCTGGGCGATATGCTGACCCGTATCCGCAACGGTCAGAGAGCCGGAAAGCCGAGCGTCAGCTCGCCGGCCTCCAGGCTGCGTGCCAGTGTTTGCGACGTGCTGCAGCGCGAGGGATTCATTCGCGGCTACAGCCGACAGGAAGTCCGCAAGGGCGTGAACGAACTGATGATCGAACTGAAATACCATGACGGCCAGCCCGTCATTCAGGAGATCAATCGCGTTTCGACCCCGGGCCGCCGCGTCTATTCGAAAATCAAGGACCTGCCGCGCGTCTATAACGGCCTTGGCATCTCGATCCTTTCTACTCCGAAAGGCGTGATGTCCGATGCCGAGGCCCGCGACCACCATGTTGGTGGCGAAGTCCTCTGCCGTGTATTCTGACGGGGGTTATCATGTCACGTATCGGTAAGAACCCTGTTCCCATCCCCGCCGGCGTCACGGTCAATCTGGCCGGACAGGTGCTGGCGGCGAAGGGCAAGCTCGGCGAACTCACCGTCAACCTCGTTGACGAGGTCGAAGGTCGGGTCGAGGACAATCTGGTTTACGTGTCGCCGCGTTCCGACAGCAAGCGTGCCCGCTCCATGTGGGGCACCATGCGCTCGCTGGTCGAAAGCGCCATCATCGGCGTGAGCGAAGGCTACACGAAGAACCTCGAGATCACCGGCGTCGGTTACCGTGCCGCGGTGCAGGGCAAGAACCTGCAGCTGCAGCTCGGTTTCAGCCACGATGTGCTCTATCCGATCCCGGAAGGCATCTCGATGGCTTGTGAAAAGCCGACCTCGATTACCATCACGGGCGCTGACAAGCAGCGAGTCGGCCAGGTTGCGGCGGAAATCCGCGCATACCGTCCCCCCGAGCCTTACAAGGGCAAGGGCGTACGGTACGCGGACGAATTTATCCTCCGCAAGGAAGGCAAGAAGAAGTAAGGACGCCGGACATGAGAAACACACCAAGACAGCTTTTCATGCGCCGTCGCGAACGCAATCGGCGCAAACTCCGGGCGAAGGCGGGCGATCGAGTCCGGCTTTCGGTATTCCGGTCGAACAAGTACATCTACGCCCAGCTGATCGACGACATTCAGGGCCGCACCCTGGCGTCGGCGTCCTCGCTGGAAAAGGATGTGCGCACCAAGCTCTCCTCTGCCTGCAACAAGGCCGCTGCCACTGAAGTCGGCAAGCTGATTGCGGAGCGGGCGAAGGCTGCCGGCATCGAGAACGTGATCTTCGATCGCGGCGGTTACATCTATCACGGTCGGGTTCAGGCGCTGGCGGAAGCCGCGCGTGAAGCCGGTCTGAAATTCTGAGGTAGGTCATGGCACGCAATCCCAACGCTTCGGAAGGCCGGCGCGAGCGCGGCAACCGGGATAACCGGGACAACCGGGATAACCGGGAAGAGTCGGAATTCATCGACAAGCTCGTCCACATCAACCGGGTGGCGAAAGTGGTCAAGGGCGGTCGGCGCTTCGCGTTCGCTGCCATTGTCGTGGTCGGTGACCAGCGTGGCCGTGTCGGCTGCGGATCGGGCAAGGCGCGTGAAGTGCCGGAAGCCATCCGCAAGGCGACAGAACAGGCCAAGCGCGAGCTGATCCGCGTTCCGCTGCGCGAAGGCCGTACCCTGCATCATGACGTCTCCGGCCATTTCGGTGCGGGGCGCGTCATCCTGCGGTCGGCCCCGGCCGGTACCGGTATCATCGCCGGCGGTCCGATGCGCGCGGTGTTCGAGAGCCTGGGTATCCAGGATATCGTCGCCAAGTCGCTCGGCACGACCAACCCGCACAACATGATCAAGGCGACGTTCGATGCCCTCCGGCATCTGCAGAGCCCGCGTTCGATCGCGTCGCGCCGGGGCAAGAAGGTCGGTGAGATCGTTTCTCGTCGCGACGGTGCTGCGGCTACCGCTGCCGCCGAGAAGGAGTAAGACGATGGCTGCGAAGAAAACTCTCAAGGTGACGCAGATCGGCAGCCCGATCGGCCGTTCGAAGGATCAGCGCGCGACCCTCGTCGGTCTCGGCCTGAACAAGATGCACCGCTCGCGTGAACTGGAAGATACTCCGGCCGTGCGCGGCATGATCAACAAGATCAGCCATCTCGTTCGCGTCGACGAAGCCGGCTGAACGCGAGCCAAAGGATAGAAGCGATGAAGCTCAACGAACTCAGAGACAATCCCGGCGCCCGCAAGGAGCGCAAGCGGATCGGCCGTGGTATCGGTTCCGGCACCGGCAAGACGTCGGGCAAGGGTCACAAGGGCCAGAAGGCGCGTTCCGGCGTTGCCATCAAGGGCTTTGAAGGTGGCCAGATGCCGATCTACCGGCGCCTGCCGAAACGCGGCTTCAACAACATCTTCCGCAACGATTACGCGGAAGTGAATCTCGGCCGCCTGCAGAAGGCGATCGACGAGGGCAAGGTCGATGCCGGTCAGCCGATCGATTCCAAGGCCCTGCTCGCTGCCGGCGTCATCCGCCGGGAACTGTCGGGCGTGCGTCTGCTCGGCAATGGCGAACTGAAGTCGAAGGTCGACCTTCACGTGGCGCATGCCACGAAGTCGGCGGCTGCAGCGGTCGAGAAGGCCGGCGGTTCGGTTACCGTCGTCGCCTCAGCCAAAACCGGCGAAGCCGCCGAGTAAGAGACTACCGGAGCATAGCGTATGGCGTCAGCCGCCGAACAATTCGCCTCGAACATCAACTTTGGTGCATTCGCCAAGGCGACGGAACTCAAGAAGCGCATCTGGTTCACACTGGGTGCGCTGATTGTGTACCGTATCGGCACGTTCATTCCGATACCGGGTGTCGATGCCGCGATCCTGAACGACTTCTTCCAGCAGCAGAGCGGCGGCATCCTGGACATGCTCAACATGTTCTCGGGTGGCGCTCTCAGCCGGATGTCGATCTTCGCGCTCAACATCATGCCCTACATCTCTGCCTCCATCATCATGCAGCTGATGGCGACTGTTTCGCCGACCATCGAGCAGATGAAGAAGGAAGGCGAGCAGGGCGGCAAGCGGATGAAACAGTACACCCGCTACCTGACGGTGGCGATTGCCACGTTCCAGGCTTACGGCATCACTGTCGGCCTTGAAGGCATGTCGGGCTCGCTCGGCGCGGCCGTGGCTGAACCGGGGCTCTTCTTCCGGGCGCAGGGTGTCATCACCCTGGTGGGCGGTACCGTGTTCCTGATGTGGCTCGGTGAGCAGGTGACGGCGCGCGGTGTCGGTAACGGGATCTCGCTGATCATCTTCGCCGGTATCGTGGCGGAACTGCCGCGGGCTCTGGCCAGCACGCTCGAACTCGGCCGCACCGGCGAACTCTCGACCCTGATCATCATCCTGCTTCTGGTGATGTCGGTTGTCGTGATCTCGATGATCGTGTTCATGGAACGCGCCCAGCGCCGCATCATCATCCAGTATCCGAAACGCCAGGTCGGCAACAAGATGTTCGGCGGTGAAAACTCGCACCTGCCGCTGAAACTGAACACTGCCGGCGTCATCCCGCCGATCTTCGCAAGCTCGCTGCTGCTGTTGCCGCTGACCGTGGCGCAGTTCGCCGCACAGGGCGGCGGCGCCGGCTGGCTGACCGCGATCACGGCCTACGTGTCGCCGGGACAGCCCGTCTATATCGCGATGTATATCGCGATGATCGTCTTCTTCGCCTTCTTCTATACCGCGGTCGTCTTCAATCCGGCCGACACGGCGGACAATCTGAAGAAACATGGCGGCTTCATCCCGGGTATCCGCCCGGGCAAGAACACTGCTGACTATATCGACTACGTGCTTACCCGCCTCACGGTCATGGGCGCGGCCTACCTCTCGCTGGTCTGCATCCTGCCCGAGATTCTGATCTCGCGGTTCAGCGTGCCGTTCTACTTCGGGGGTACGTCTCTGCTCATCGTCGTGACGGTGACCATGGATACGGTTGCGCAGGTCCAGTCGCATCTGATTGCGCACCAGTACGAAGGACTCATCAAGAAGTCCAAGCTGAGGGGACGCAGGGGATGAATCTGATACTTCTCGGACCGCCGGGCGCCGGTAAGGGTACCCAGGCGCAG
>JAVKCR010000206.1:0-21106 GCA_040222645.1 Rhodospirillales bacterium | reverse complement strand
CGCATCACGCTGCTCGACGACCTCTCCACCTGGGATGTCATGGCGGCGATCACGATCATCCTGCTGTCGCTCGAGGCGATGCGCCGGACCGTCGGCCTCGGCCTGACCTGCATCGTGCTGGCGTTCATCATTTACAATCTCTTCGGCGATCACATTCCCGGCGTGCTCGGGCATGGCGAGATCACGGTGACGCATTTCCTCGACATCATGGTCTTCACCACCGACGGGCTGTTCGGGGTGCCGCTCCGGGTGGCGGCGACCTATGCCTTCCTGTTCGTGCTGTTCGGCACGACGCTGGCCAAGACCGGCGGCGCCGACTTCTTCTTCGATCTCGCCGCCGCGCTGACCGGGCGGACGCGCGGCGGGCCGGCGAAGATCGCGGTCATATCGTCCGGCCTCTACGGCACGATCTCCGGCAGCCCGACCTCCGACGTGGTGACCACCGGCGCGGTCACCATCCCGATGATGAAGCGGCTGGGATACAACTCGACCTTCGCCGGCGCGGTGGAGGTTGCCGCCTCGACCGGCGGCAGCCTGGTGCCCCCGGTGATGGGGGCGGCCGCCTTCATCATGTCGGAATATACCGGCATTCCCTATATCGAGATCGCCTTCGCGGCGCTGCTGCCGGCATTGCTCTACTACATCCCGATCTACCTCCAGGTGCATCTGCGCGCCGAGAAGGTGGGGCTGCAGGGCCTCGACGCCGACCAGATACCTAAATTGTCCGACACCCTGAAGAACGGCGGCCAGTTCCTGGTGCCGCTGGTGGTGATCACCTGGGCGCTGGTGGAGGGCTTCACGCCGACATTCGCCGGGCTGTACGGGACGCTCTCGGTGGTCGTGGTCTCGATGTTGCGCAAGAAAACCCGCCTGACGCCGCAGAAGGGCTTCGACATCCTCGCAGATGCCTGCGTCAAGATGGTCGCCGTCACCGGCGCCTGCGCGGCGGCCGGGCTGGTGATCGGCGGCATCTCCATGACCGGGCTGGCGTCGCTATTCTCGACGCGGGTATTCCTGCTCTCCGGCCACGATCTGTTCATCTCGCTGATCGTCGCCGCCGCGCTGACCATCCTGCTCGGTCTCGGCATGCCGACGCCGAGCGCCTATATCCTGGCCGCGGTGCTGATCTCCCCGGTGATGAAGAATCTCGGCATCCCGCCGATGGCGGGACACCTGTTCCTGCTCTATTTCGCGGTAATGTCGGCGCTCACGCCACCGGTGGCGGTGGCCGCCTACGCCGCCTCGGCCATCGCCGACGCGCCGCCGCTGAACATCGCCGGCATGGCGGTCCGCATCGCGATCGGGGCGTTCCTGGTGCCCTTCACCTTCATCTACGACCCGGCATTGCTGCTGGAAGGCGCATGGTACGAGAGCCTGATGGCCTTCGTGCTGGTCGGGAGCGGCCTGATGATCTTCGTCGTCGGGCAGGAGGGGTATTTCCGCGTCAATCTCGGCATGGGAACGCGCCTTGCCTGTTTCGCGGGCGGATTGCTGCTGATGTTCGCCCGCCCCATATCCGAAGCGCTTCTCGCATGAGCCTGCTGGCCGAATCGCGGGCCGACCTCGTGCTGGCCAACCGGATACTCGCCAACGAGGGAGTGCTGGATGTCTTCGGCCATATCAGCGTCCGCCATCCGGAGAACCCGGAACGCTTCTTCCTGTCGCGGTCGCTGGCGCCGGGGCAGGTGACGGAAGCCGACCTGATGGAGTTCGATCTCGAGGGCCGGGTCGTGGCGGGCGAGGAACGCCCCTATCTGGAACGCTTCATCCATAGCGGAATCTATGCCGCCCGGCCCGAGGTCCAGTCCGTGGTGCATCACCATGCCGCCGCGGTGCTGCCCTTCGCGCTCACCGCACAAAAGCTGCGGCCGGTGTTCCATCTCGGCGCGGTGGCCGGTCTCGAAGCCCCGCTGTGGGACAGCCAGGACGAATTCGGGGATACCTCCATGCTGGTGATGAACCAGGAAATGGGGGCGTCGCTGGCCCGCACGCTCCGCGACAGGCCGACCGGGCTGCTGCGCCGGCACGGCGCAATCTGCGTCGGACCGAACATCCGCCAGGCGGTCTTCATCGCGATCTGCATGCGCGACAACGCGGAACTGCTGCTCTCTGCGCTGGCCATCGGCGAGCCCGACTATCTCCGGCCGGGCGAGGTCGAGAAGGCGGCGAAGGCCCATGACGGCGGCCGCCCGGTGCAGCGCGCCTGGGATTACTGGGCCGGCAGGGTTCAGTTGCGGGCCTGATGTTCCGCGGTGATCTCCGCCTGCGTCTTGCGGGCCCGTTCCGACCAGCGTGACCGGATGAAGGCGAGCACGTCGCTGATCTCCTGGTCGGTCAGGACACCCTCGAAAGCCGGCATGGCGCTCTTGAACTGGGTGATGCCGTTGGCGTCGAGCCAGGCCTGGCCGCCGATCTTCGTGTAGGAGAACAGCATGCTGTCCGGATGGTGCCAGGTATGGCCGCTGTCGTCATGCGGCGGCGCCGGCAGGGTGCCGTCCGGATTGTTCTTCTGCCAGTCCGGCTGGCCCTCCAGGTTGGCCCCGTGGCAGGAGGCGCAGTTCTCGGCATAGAGTTTCTCGCCGTTGACCGGATCCCCGGCGGCGACGGCGACCTCGTCGGCGCCGATCCAGTGATAGGCGGCGATACCCGCCGCGAGCACGATGACGGCAGCGATGGTTCCTGCGGCGCGCTTCATGCAACGCGTATCCAGGTCATCATGCCGGTCTCCGAATGCTCGACCATGTGGCAATGGAGCATCCAGTCGCCGGGATTGTCGGCGACGAAGGCGATGCTCGTCGTCTCCGTCCTTTCGACCAGCAACGTGTCGCGGAGCGGCCCGGTCGAACCGTCGGCCAAGACCTGGCGGAAGTGGTGGCCGTGCAGGTGCATGGCGTGCGGCCATGCCGTCTCGTTCACCATGCGGATGACCACCGTCTCCCCGCGATCGACGGTGACGAGCGGATCATGGGGCATGTCCGCGACGCCGTTCAGCGCCCAGACCTTGCCCTTCTGCACGAGATCGCGCATGCCCATCATCTGCCCGCCCATCATCGCGCCCTGCATCCGCCCCATCGCCCCGCCCTGCATGGCGAGCGGCACGATGCGGGCCTTCTCGAGATCGCCGAGCGCCGGGATGTCATTCGCCGGCAGCGGCCTCGGTTCGCCGAGCCGGGCCTCCCGCGCGGAATCCGTCACCGGGAAGGTGACCATGGCATAGCCGTTCTCGCCCTCCGCCGAGGCGATGAAGGCTTCCTCGCCGGGTGCGGCAAGCACGTCGACGATGAGATCGGCGCGCTGGGCGGGCGCCAGGGTGAGGGTCTCCATCGGCGCCAGGCGCTCCAGCGGCTGGCCGTCCAGCGCGGCGACCCAGCCCGCCATCTTGCGGAGTTCGATCTTCATCACGCGGGCGTTGGCGGTGTTCACCAGCCGCAGGCGCAGCCGTTCATTCTGGCGCACCGGCATCTTCAGGTCGCCGTCGCCGTTGACGGTGAGCCAGTTGCCGAGCCGCCCGGCATGGGACATGTCGTGCATGTTGCCGAAATTGCCGGCGAGGTTGCCGTCCTCGGCAAGCCGCCAGTCGTCGATCAGCAGCACCTCGTCGCGGTCGACCTCGACCGGTTCGTTCTCCTCGACGATCAGCGCGCCGTAGAGGCCGCGCGCCAGCTGTTCCCATGTCCGGTTGTGCGGGTGGTACCAGTAGGTCCCGGCGTCGGGAACCGTGAAATCGTAGAGGAACTCGCCGCCCGGCTCGACGGCGGCCTGGGTCAGGTGCGGCACGCCGTCCATGCGGTTGTCGATCCGTATGCCGTGCCAGTGGATGGTGGAGGCCTGCGGCAGCTCGTTGACGAAGGTGCGCGTCAGCCGTTCGCCCCGCTTCAGCCGCAGCACGGGCCCGGGAACGCTGCCCTCGTAGCCCCAGATGTCGGAGGGCTTGTATTTCGCGGGCGCCAGCTGCGCCGTGCCGGGCCGGGCGACGAGTCGCGGGGCGGCGGCAAGCGGGCTGCGTGCCGGGATCATCAGGGCGGGGGCGCTGACGGCAAGGCCAGTGCCCGCCAGGAAGCGTCGTCTGGAAAGGTTCATCGGTCCGTCTCCGGTTCGTAAATGTAATCTACCAGTGCGGCGAGGTCGGCGTCAGACCAGAAGCGCGTTCCGTCCCGCACGACTTCCCGCATGGCGCCTCCGAACAGGTCGCCCTTCGGGGTGATCCCGGTTCTCAGCGCATATATGGTGTCTTTTCTGCTCCAGCCACGGGATTCGAGGGCGCTGCCGCGAATGTCCGGCGATTTCTCGCCGTCCGGCCCGTCGCCGCCTGCCAGTTCCCGGGTCTCGTCCCTGCCGCCCAGGATGTTCCGGGGCGTATGGCAGGCGCCGCAATGGGCCGCCGCGCGGGCGAGATAACGGCCGCGATTCCAGCTTTCCGGCTTTCCCGGCTCCGGGTCGAGATGGTCCGGCTCGAAATAGAGGCGTTGCCAGAAATCGAGCCCGAACCGGAAACCGAAGGGAAAGGAAAGATCGTGACCCTCGGGCCGTCCGGCGATTGCCGGAACCGAGCGTACGGCCGCCCAGAGATCGACGATGTCCTGGTCGGTCAGGGCCGAATAGAAGGGATAGGGAAAGACCGGGTAATAGGCGTGACCTTGCGGATTGCGGCCGCGAACAAGCGCCGTGGCGAACTGGTCGAAGGTCCAGTTGCCGATGCCGTCTTCCGGATGCGGGGTGATGTTGGGCGCCCGGAACGTACCGAATTCCGTGCGTATCGGTGCGCCGCCTGCCAGCACGGGGCCGTTGCCGGCACTGTCGGTATGGCAACCGATGCAGCCGGCCAGCCGCGCGACATAGGCACCCCGTTCGACACTGCCTTGCAGTCCGGCCGCGGATACCTGCCGCCCGTCAGGTTCCGTCACCGTCCAGGCGGCCACGCTGCCACCGCCCGCGAGGGCGACGACAGCGATCCACAGCGAGCGCCGGATCATTTCGCTTTCCGGAAATCCTGGTGGCAGGCCGAACAGGTCTCGACCAGGTGCATGAAAGCGGCGTCCGGTGGCATGGAAGCGAGCATTTCCGGTGTCGGGCCGGATTGCCCCATCATGCCCTGGCCGCCCATCATGCCCTGGCCGCCCATCATGCCGTGACCGCCCATCATGCCGCCCTGGGGACGCGGGTTGTTGGCGGCCCGGGCCAACGCACCGGCGAAGTCGGAGAGCTGGCCGGCGAGGGCGGAGAAGCGGTCCCAGTCCGTCCAGATTTCCGGCCTGGCTTCGGAGGGGCCGCTGATGCTGTGTTCCGGAAACAGGCTGGTCATCGCCTCACCGCCATGAGCGGCGATCGCGGCGGCTTGCTTCCTTACGTCTTCGGCATCGTAAGTTGTGCCACCGCGGAACATCTCGGACAGGGCCTTCACGGCCTTGCCCATGCTGTCCATCGCGTCCATGCGTTCCTTGACGATGCCGGTCGCATCGCCATGCGCGAACGCCGTGCCGGTTCCGATTGCCACGGCGAGGCAGGCGGCGGTGATCGTCTTGAGTCTGCCGTTGCTGGAAATAGTCATTGTCGGTTGTCCTTGGCCAGTTGAGTTGGGGAAGCGGGCTTCAGGACGGGCGATCGGGTGGCATGGTCGGGGGCGGTCCCCGGTTGTCTGCGGGCAGCAGGTCGCGGCCGGGACGCCGGCGGTGGAGGATATCGAACGCCGGGGCGGAAACCATGGCCGCCGCGCCGGCGGTGAACCCGGTGGGACAGAAGGCGCCGGAGTTTCCATGGCAACAGAGCGGGGCGGTGACATCCGCCTTGCCGCCGGGTTCAGCGGTGACCGCAAGTTCCAGGCTGTCGTCATGAACGGCAATCGCGGGACCGGAGGCGGCGCCGTGCGCCAGCGCGGATTCCGGCGCCGCGAGAATGAGCATGAGCCCGGCCAGGACCAGCATCGATGCCAGCCGAACCGGTCTTGTGATGCCTGCCGGGTGGCGGTTCATGGCTATCTTATACCATTGGCGATCTGGAGTTCACGGACATAGGCGACGATCCGGCGGACATCCTCACCCGTCAGACCGTCGATCGGCGGCATGTCGCCGAACGTCCAGTGATGCGCCTTTACCCCGCGTCCGACAGCCCGGAAGAACGACATGTCGGCATGGTGCCCCGGCTCATAGATCTTGTGCACCAGCGGCGGACCCTGCTGGCTGCCGCCGGCGTTCCGGCCGTGACAGGCCACGCAATTGGCCTCGAACAGCTTGCCGCCTTCCGCGGCGGCGGCACTCAGGGCGGGCACCTTGACCTCGACCGTGGTCTGCTTGTCGCCCGATGTCGTGACCAGCACAACGGCAATCGCCCCGGCGAACAATGCGCCGCCGGCAAGATGCAGCCTGTTCATCCGTGGCAGGCCCGGTTCTCTGTCGCGAGATCCTCCAGGATCGGGCAGTCCGGCCGGTCGTCGCCATGGCAGCGGGTGACGAGATCACCGAGCGTGGCGCGCATGCTTTCCAGTTCGGTGATCTTGCGGTCGATCTCCAGCAGATGTTTTTCCGCCAGCAGCTTCACATCGGCGCTGGCCCGGCTGTGATCCTCGTAGAGCGCCAGCAGGGCCCGGCAATCCTCGATCGTGAAACCGAGCGAGCGCGCCCGGGCCAGGAATTTGAGCTTGTGGATGTCGCGTTCCCGGAAATGCCGGTAGCCGTTGCCGTCGCGCGCCGGGGTGACGAGACCGATATCCTCGTAATAGCGGATGGTCTTCGCCGGCAGTCCGCTGTGGCCGGCAACAGTTCCGATATTCATGTCCGCCTCCGGTATCAGTTGATCCCGACCATAAAGGTTCCAGTAGCTGGCAGGTCAATAGATTAAAGCTGCGAAAAATCCCTGTTGACCTTCCAGTGACTGGAAGGGTTACGGTCGGCCCAATCACAGATTCCAACTCCTGGAAATTGCCATCAACAAGCTAGATAAGACGGGCTCCCACGGTCATTCTTGCGGGTGCGGCGAAAAAACCGATCACCCGGAGAGTCCCGTGAAACCTGCAACCGACAGCATCACGCGCGATCCCGTCTGCGGCATGATCGTTGACCCGAACGCCGGCAAGCCGCGCCACGAGCATGACGGGCACATGTTCCATTTCTGCGCCCAGCGCTGCCACGACCGCTTCGTCGAGGAACCGGAACAATTCACCGAGGCGACGGACCCGGTCTGCGGCATGACCGTGTTCAAGGCGACCGCGAAGCACATGTCGAGGCACGAGGGGCAGCGGCACTATTTCTGTTCCTCGCGCTGCCAGACCCGCTTCGACGAGGCGCCGGACAAGTATCTCGGCGAGCAGTCGGAGCCGGAACCGATGCCGGCGGGCACGCAATATACCTGCCCGATGGACCCGGAGATCGTCCGGGAGGAACCCGGCGACTGCCCGATCTGCGGAATGGCGCTGGAACCGATGATGCCCACCGCCGACGCCGGGCCCAACCCGGAACTGGTCGATTTCCGCCGACGGCTGAAGATCGGCGCACCGCTGGCGCTGGCCGTCTTCGTCCTCGAGATGGGTCAGCATATGGGCCTGCCGATCCGGGAGAATCTGGGCGCCGGGCTGCATGTCTGGCTGCAATTGCTGCTCTCGGCGCCGGTGGTGTTCTGGATCGGCTGGCCGTTCTTCAAGCGGGCCTGGTCGTCGGTCGTCAACCGTTCCCCGAACATGTGGACGCTGATCGGGCTCGGCGTCGGGGCGGCTTTCCTGTTCAGCGTCGCCGCCGTGATCGCCCCGGACCTCTTCCCGCACGCGGCGGGCGGTCATGACGGTCCGCCGGTCTATTTCGAGGCGGCGGCGGTGATCATCATCCTCGTGCTGGTCGGCCAGGTCATGGAACTGTCGGCCCGCGACAGGACCGGCGACGCCATCCGCGCGCTGCTCAACCTCGCCCCGAAGACCGCGCGGCTTGTGACGGACAAGGGTGAGGAGGATGTGGATCTCGACCGGGTCAAGGCCGGCGACCGGCTACGCGTCCGGCCGGGCGAGAGCGTGCCGGTGGATGGCGAGGTCATGGACGGCACCTCGTCCGTCGATGAAAGCATGATCACGGGCGAGCCGATCCCGGTGGAGAAGGAAGCCGGGTCGAAAGTGACCGGCGGCACGCTGAACAAGGCCGGCACCTTCGTCATGAAGGCCGGCAGGGTCGGGTCGGAAACCACGCTGGCGCGGATCGTCGACATGGTGGCGAAGGCGCAGCGCAGCCGGGCGCCGATCCAGGCGCTGGCCGACCGGGTGGCGGGCTGGTTCGTCCCGGCCGTCGTCGTGGTTTCCGTGGCGGCTTTCGTCGCCTGGATGGTGGTCGGACCGGAACCGGCGCTGGCCTTCGCCATCGTCGCGGCGGTCAGCGTGCTGATCATCGCCTGCCCCTGCGCGCTCGGCCTGGCGACGCCGATGTCGATCATGGTGGCGACCGGGCGCGGCGCGCAGGGCGGCGTGCTGATTCGCGATGCCGAGGCGCTGGAGCGGCTGGCCGGGGTGGATGTGCTGATCGTCGACAAGACCGGCACCCTGACCGAGGGCAGGCCGGCGCTGACGGATGTCGTCGCCGGTGACGGCGTGGACGAGGAGATGATCCTGCGGCTGGCGGCGGCGCTGGAGACCGGGTCCGAGCATCCGCTGGCGGAAGCCATCGTCGGCGGCGCAAAGGAACGCGGGATCGAGGTGCCGCAGGCCAGCGACTTCCGCTCCGAGACCGGCCGCGGCGTGCGCGGCAGGGTGGAGGGGCGCGACGTCGCGCTCGGCAACCTGTCGCTGGTCAGGGCGGGCGGCTACGATGCGGCGGCATTCCGGAACCGGGCCGAGGCGCTCCAGTCCGAGGGCAAGACGGCGATGTACGTGATCATCGACGGCAGGGTCGCCGGGCTGATCGCGGTCGCCGACCGGATCAAGCAGAGCACGCCGGCGGCGCTGGACTCGCTCCGGGCATCCGGCATCCGCATCGTCATGGCCACCGGCGACGCCCGCCCGACGGCGGAGGCGGTGGCCCGCGAACTCGGCATCGAGGATGTCCGCGCCGAGGTGACGCCGGAGGACAAGCACGAGCTGGTCGCCAGCCTGAAGGCGAAGGGGCATCGCGTCGCCATGGCCGGCGACGGGGTGAACGATGCGCCGGCGCTGGCGGCGGCCGATGTCGGCATCGCCATGGGCACCGGCGCCGACGTGGCGATGGAAAGCGCCGGGGTGACGCTGGTGAAGGGCAATCTCGACGGCATCGTCCGGGCGCGCTCGCTGGCGCTCGCCACCATGCGCAACATCCGCCAGAACCTGTTCTTCGCCTTCGTCTACAATGCCGCCGGGGTACCGGTCGCGGCGGGCGTGCTGTTCCCGCTGTTCGGCATGCTGCTGCCCCCGGCCTTCGCGGCGGCGGCGATGAGCCTGTCGTCGGTGTCGGTGATCGCCAACGCGCTCAGGCTCAGGGTGGTGAAACTCGACTGACGGAGGGACTGGCGAACCTCCCCACGCGGGCGTAGTCTATGGTCCGGACATAAAAAGGGAGGAATATCCGATGAGCATTCGCTGCAAGGCGACGATCCTGCGCCAGATCGGGGCCCCGGCGCCCTACGCCCGGTCGAAGCCGCTGTCGATCGAGGAGGTCACGATCGACCCGCCGGGGCCGACGGAAGTTCTGGTGAAGATCGCCGGCGGCGGGCTCTGCCATTCCGACCTCTCGGTGATCAACGGCACCCGTCCCAAGGCGCTACCGATCGCGCTCGGCCATGAAGGGGCGGGCGAGGTGGTGGAGACCGGCATCGCCGTCGGCGACGTGAAGGTGGGCGACCCCGTCGTCTTCCAGTTCTCCGCCTCCTGCGGCCGCTGCCGGCGCTGCCTGGAAGGACGGCCGCAGATCTGCGCGGTCTCCAAGACCTCGGGCGCCAAGGGCGAGATGATGAGCGGCGGCAAGCGCATCCGCGATGCCGACGGCAACCCGGTCTCGCACCATTCCGGCGTTTCCTGCTTCGCCGAATATGCGGTGCTCGACAGGGGCAGCGTGGTGGTTGTCGACCGCGACGTGCCGCTGGCGTCGGCCGCCGTGTTCGGCTGCGCGGTGATGACCGGGGTCGGCGCGGTGATGAACACCGCCCGCATCCGCGCCGGTGACAAGGTCGCCGTGCTCGGCCTCGGCGGGGTCGGCCTCAGCGGCGTCATGGGCGCGCGCCTCGCCGGGGCGGAGACCATCATCGCCATCGATCTCGACGAGCGGAAGTTCCCGCGCGCGCTGGAACTCGGCGCGACCCACGCCATGCGCGCCGACGACCCGGACATTATCGCCAACATCATGGATCTGACCCGCGGCGGCGTCGATTTCGCCATCGATCTCGCGGGCGCGGTGCCGGCGCTCGAACTCGGCTACGCGATCTGCTGCCGGGGCGGGGCGGTGGTAACGGCGGGACTGGCCCCGGCCGGCGCGAAGTTCGCCATCGAGCAGGCCGACCTCGTCTCGCAGGAGAAGTCGGTGCTCGGGAGCTACATGGGCTCCTGCGTGCCGGTGCGCGACATCCCGCGTTTCATCGAGCTGCACCGCCAGGGCCGCCTGCCGGTCGACCGGCTGATCGACCGCACGGTGACCTTCGACCAGATGAACGAGGGCTTCGACGCGCTCGCCTCCGGCGAGATGATCCGCCAGATCCTGGTGCCGTGAGGGTCTGCGGCTATTCCGCCGCGCGCTGGCCTGTCGCCGCCGGGGCGAGGTGGATGGAGAAGCAGGTGCCGTCCGCGCCGGTGTCGGTCAGGCGGAGGTCGCCGTTCATCAGCAGCATCAGCCGCTTGGAGATGGCGAGGCCGAGCCCGCTGCCGGAATCGGTCTTGTAGTTCGAGCTCCAGCCGCGCGAGAATTTCTGGAACAAAGTCGTGCGGGTGTCGGCCGGAATGCCCGGTCCGTTATCGCGGACGTCGATGACGATGCCGTCGGCGGCTGTCTGCGACGCCCCGATCCAGACCGTCGCGTCTTTCTCGCGGGTGAATTTCGCGGCGTTGGACAAGAGGTTGATGCAGACCTGCTTCAGCCGGTCGGGGTCGGCGGTGACCATCAGCGGCGCGTCGCCGAGATCGTCATGCACGGTGACGCCCTTGTCCTGCGTCATGCCGCGCATGGTTTCGATGGCGCTGCGCATGACCTTCGCGGCGTCCGTCGTCACCGGCGTGCTTTCGAGCTGGCCGTTCTCCAGCCGCGAGAGTTCGAGGATCTCGTCGAGCAGCCGGGTGAGGCGCTCGCTTTCATGCTGGATCACCTCGATGAAGCGGCGGCGCTGCTGGATATCGATGCCGTCATTGTTGACGAGGATTTCCGAGAACGACCGGATCGAGGTCATCGGCGTGCGCAGCTCGTGGCTGACCTGCGAGAGGAAATCGTCCTTCATCTTGTCGAGACGGGTGAGCTGCTCGTTGGCCTGGCGCAGCTTGGCCGCGGTGCCCTCGAGCTCGCGCGACTTGCGTTCCAGTTCGCGGGAATAGCGGATCGCCTGCTGGGTCTCGTCGAGCAGGCTGATCACCGCGTCCAGCGTGATGGTCTCGCCCTTGGCGACGCGGCTGATCAGGGTACGCGCCGACGCCGCCCCGATCGAGCCCGCGAGCTGGCGTTCCACATGCGCGATCAGGCCGGGTTCGGGCAGCGGCAGCGGTTCGTCCCGGCCCTGGCGGCGGGCATAGTCGCGGAAGATCTCGTTGGTGCGTTCGCGCCCGAGGATCCGGCTTGAGAGCCGGAGCAGGTCGTCGGTCGTCGCCGAGCGCTGCAGCGCGCCTTCCATGCCGCCCTCGCCGGTGCGGAAGGCATCGACGAAGATCGCGCTCTGCAGGCGCTCGATGGGCGAGGCGTTGCTGAACATCGAGACGATGACATAGAGACCGATATTGACGCTGATCGACCAGAACAGGCCATGCACCAGCGGGTCCCAGCCGGTGAGCCCGAACAGGGCGTCGGGCTTCAGCAGGATCTGGCCGAACAGGCCCTGATCCGTGACCTCGACGAAGGCCCAGCCGGCCCCGGCCATCGACGGCGCGAGCAGGGTATAACCCCACAGCACGAAGCCCGCCATCAGGCCGCAGAGCGCGCCGGACTTGGTGGCGTTGCGCCAGTAGATGCCGCCGATCAGGGCGGGCAGGAACTGGGCGACGCCGGCGAAGGAGATCAGCCCGATCAGGGCCAGCGGGTTGCCGGTCTCGGTCAGGCGGTAATAGGTGAACCCCAGCAGCATGATGAAGACGATGCACAGCCGCCGGACGATCAGCAGCGTACCGGAGAAGGTGCCGCGGTTGAGACCGCTGTAGAACGGCAGTTGCAGCAGCAGCGGCGCGATCAAGTGGTTCGAGATCATGATCGCCAGCGCGATCGAGGCGACGATGACCATCGACGTCGCCGCCGACAACCCGCCGATGAAGGCGAACAGCGCGAGGGCGTTATTGCCGGTCGAGAGCGGCACGCTGAGCACGAACAGGTCGGGGTTGGAGCCTTCCGGCAGCAGCGTCAGCCCGGATATGGCGATCGGCACGACCGCGAGGCTGACCAGCAACAGGTAGAGCGGGAACATCCATGACGCGGTGACGAGGTGGCGTTCGTCGGCATTCTCGACGACGGCGACCTGGAACTGGCGCGGCAGGCAGAGCATGGCGGCCGCCGACAGGAAGGTCGTCGCCACCCAGCGCGCCTCGTAGCCCTCGGCAAAACCGAACAGGGGGGCTGTATTGGCGTTGGCGGCGGCCTTCGCGAACATGTCGGCGAAGCCGTCATGCAGCCCGTAGACCGCGAACAGCGCGATGGCGGCCAGGCTGAGCAGCTTGACCAGCGATTCGAAGGCGATGGCGGCGACGATGCCCGGATGGTGTTCGTCGGCGCCGAGATTGCGGGTGCCGAACAGGATGACGAAGGTCGCCATGCAGACCGCGACCCAGAAGCCGGTATCGCCGAACAGCGTCCATTCCGCGCCGACGCCGGTGCGCCATTCGCTGGCGCCGCCGAGCGCGTCGAAGCTGGCGGCGACCGCCTTGAGCTGCAAGGCGATATAGGGCGTGACGCCGATCAGCGCGATCACCGTGACCAGCACCGAGATCGAGCTGCTCTTGCCGTAGCGGGCGGAGATGAAGTCGGCGATGGAGGTGATGCGGTGCGCGTTCGAGATACGCACCAGCTTGCGCAGGATGAACGGCCAGGCCATCAGCACCAGGGTGGGCCCGAGATAGATCGTCAGGAATTCGAGCCCGCTGCGCGCCGCCGTGCCGACGGCGCCGTAGAAGGTCCAGGAGGTGCAATAGACGGCCAGCGACAGCGTGTAGACCACCGGCGAATTGATGAAGCTCCGCTGGCCGCGCTTCGCCAGCCGGTCGCTGATGAAGGCGAGCAGGAACAGGCCGCCGAGATAAAGGCTCGCGATGACGACGATGAAGGCCGAGTTCATCATCGTCGTCAGACCTCGTCGCGGGGCCGGTCGAGCGGGCCTTGCGGCCAGTCAGTGGAGCGGGCGTAGCGCCGGGCGATCAGCCCGGTGATGATGATGCCGACGATCCAGACAGCGAAGATGAAGACCAGCAGCAGCGGAATGCCGAACACGAATACCGGCTGGTCGAAGATCGCGATGTAGGGCGGCATGAACAGCAGCAGGCTGATGAGCGGCGCCAGCAGGGCGAGGTCCCGGATGCGCCCGCCGCTGCGCATCGGTCAGCCGCCCGCCACGGGCTGTCCGGTCAGCCTGTTGACCTGTTCGACCAGCGTGCGGTTGGAAAAGGGCTTGGTCATGAAACCATCGGCGCCGAGTTCCTGCATGCGAACACGGTCCGATTCCTGTCCCTTCGCCGTCAACACCAGCACCGGCGTGGCGCTGATTTCCGGCAACGACCGGATGCGCCTGAGGATGTCGAAACCGTTCACGGAGGGCAGCATGATGTCGAGGATCAGCAGGTTCGGCGACAGTTGCTGCATGGCGTCGCAGACCAGGTCGCCATCGCTGACGGCGCTGACTTCATAGCCTTCCCGCGAGAGAAGGAAGTCGAGCGATTCGACAATGAAGGGTTCATCCTCCGCGATGAGTATCCTGTGTGCCACGCTTTCCTCCCTGAGCACCGGCATCCGTCCGCGGCGTACTTGGTGTCGCCGCTTTGATCCGGAAGCTGCCTGCGGCGCTGCGCACCGCATGGGCCAGATTGACGTTTGATGACGGGATCGTCAATTGGCCGCCATCCTGGACGGCGTGCGCCGGATGGCCGGATAGGCGCGCTGACCGCAATCGACGCGGGCGCAGGACCGGCAATTGAAGCCGACCGGCGCCACCGGCCGGTCGTAGCCGCCGCCATAGACCGTCCGTTCCGCCTGGTCGGCCTCGCAGCCCAGCATGATCGCATGCACCGTCGGGCTGGTCCGGAATCCGCGCGACGGATGGGCGATGCGCCGGGCGATGAACAGGTAGCGGGTGCCGTCCGGCATGCCGGCCATCTGGGCGATGGTCCGGTCCGGCGTGCCGAGCGCCTCGTAGATCCCCCAGAGCGGGCAGGCGCCGCCGAACCGCGGCATGCGCAGGTCGGGAATGCTGAAGGGCTTGGAGATGTTGCCGGCCGGATCGACCCGCAGGAAGGCGAAGGGAATACCGTCCGAGCCCGGACGACGGAGCGTCACAAGGCGATGGGCGACCTGTTCGAAACTGCCGCGAAAGCGCCCGGCCAGGCGGTCGATGTCGTAGCGTTCGGTCTCGGCGGCATCGAGAAACTCGTCATAGGGCATCAGCAGCGCCGCCGCGGCGTAGCTCAACAGCGCCTCCCGGGCCCGGTCGCGCGATTCCTCCTGCGTCAGGCGTTCGTCGTCGACCAGCGCGTCGAGCTGCGGGGCGAACTCCAGGCGGGCGAGATGCCTTGCGTGGCGGAACCGGCGCGTCGCCTCCGGCGCATAGCAATTGACATTGAGTGCGTCGCCGTCGACCCGTGTCGGCCCGTCGTCGAAGGTCAGCCGGATGCCGTGCCTGCCGGTCAGGCGGTCGGCGATGCTGACACCGAGCCGGTCGTCGATCTCGCCGAGATCGCGGCGCAGTTCATCGGCGGCATATTCGAGATCGGGAAAGAAATTGCGGTTCCAGATGATGAAGTCGTCGGTCTCCTTTTCCGGCGAGCTGCCTTCCGGGCGCCCGGTATCGCCGCTGAGCAGCTCGATCATCTCGCGCGCGTCCGAACCGAGCTGGTCGCTCTGCGAGGCGATGATGCCGGAGAACCGCTGCCGGGCGTCGGGCGCGAGATCGTCGATGTCCTGCAGGATCTCGGCAAAGGAGCGAATCGAGGTGATCTGCGTCAGGATGGCGTGGCTGAGGGCCATCAGCGACGGGTCCTGGCCGAGGCGGTCGGAGAGCGCCAGCGCCTGCTCGGACATGCCGCGGTACAGCCGGTTCATGTGCAGCAATGCGCGCGCCCAGTCGGTATTGCCGGCCACCATGCGCCGCACCGCCTCCTCGTCGAGGCCGGGAATGTTCTGGTTGCGGGCGATCGCCTCGAGTTCCTGGACCAGCGAGGCTTCCTCCTCGCCGCTCAGGTCCTTGCGGTCGATATCGAGGCGCTTTGCGATCCGTCCGAGCAATGCGCCGCCGATCTGTCGCTTGTCGTGCTCGATGAGGTTCAGGTAGGCGGGAGAAATCCCGACCTCGCTTGCCAGCCGGCTCTGCGAGATGCGGAATTCCAGCCGCCGGGCGCGGATTCTCTGACCGATGGGAAACCTGGCCAAGCAGTCCTCCGTTCGCAGGTGCAACATGGTTGTAAATATATTTACAGCGATTATGCTCGGAATACAGCTAAATTTACATAAGTTTTCATACGGGGTGCTGACACCTTGATGCGTCGCGCCCATCCCTCTAGGAGAGTAGTGGGCGGTTCTCATCAGGTCCCGCCAGCTATAAAAACTCCAAGGGAGGATCCCCAATGTCTGGATTCAAGACCCCCTTCTCGCGTCGTACGATGCTCAAGGGTTCAACCATCGCCGCCGGTGCGGCGGTCGCTACGCCGTCCATCTTCGTGAAGGGCGCCTGGGCGCAGGAATTCCGCAACAACCCGGGTGACGCCAAATCCGTGAAGATCGGCTTCAACGTGCCTCAGACCGGCGCCTATGCCGATGAAGGCGCGGACGAGTTGCGCGCCTACATGCTTGCCGTGAAACACCTGAACGGTGAGGGCGACGGCGGCATGATGAACACGTTCAAGCCCTCTTCGCTGAAGGGTAACGGCATCCTCGGCAAGAAGGTCGAGTATGTGACCGGCGATACCCAGACCAAGTCCGATGCCGCCCGCGCTTCCGCGAAGCGCATGATCGAAAAGGACGGCGTCATCATGTTCACCGGCGGTTCGTCCTCGGGCGTCGCGGTGGCCGTGCAGGCGCTGGCCCAGGAAATGGGCATCATCTTCATGGCCGGGCTCACCCATTCCAACGACACCACGGGCAAGGACAAGAAGCGCTACGGCTTCCGTCACTTCTTCAATGCCTACATGTCGGGTGCGGCCCTCGGTCCGGTGCTTGAACGCAACATGGGCAAGGACCGCAAGGCCTACCATCTGACAGCCGACTACAACTGGGGCTGGACCCAGGAAGAGTCGATTAAGAACACCACCGAAGGCCTCGGCTGGGAGACGGTCTCCGCCGTCCGCACGCCGCTCGGCGCCGGTGACTTCTCGCAGTACATCACCCCGGTGCTGAATTCCGGCGCCGACGTGCTGATCCTGAACCATTACGGCAAGGACATGATCAACTCGCTGACCCAGGCCGTTCAGTTCGGCCTGCGCGACAAGCAGGTCAACGGGAAGAAGTTCGAGATCGTCGTGCCGCTCTATTCGCGTCTGATGGCGCAGGGCGCCGGCGAGAACGTGAAGGGCATCTTCGGCACGACGAACTGGCACTGGTCGCTTCAGGATGAAGGCTCGCAGGCTTTCGTGAAGTCCTTCGGCCAGGAATACGGCTTCCCGCCGTCGCAGGCCGCGCATACCTGCTACTGCCAGACGCTGCTCTATGCCAACGCCTGTGAAATGGCCGGCACCTTCTATCCGCCGGAAGTCATCAAGGCGCTCGAAGGCTTCAACTTCGACGGTCTCGGCAACGGCCCGACCCTCTACCGGGCGGAAGATCACCAGTGCTTCAAGAAAGTTCTGGTCGTGAAGGGTAACGAAAACCCGACCAGCCAGTTCGACCTTCTCGAAGTTGTCGAGGAAGTGCCGGTCGAGCAGGTTACCTACGACTGGAAGATCTTTGGCGGCGAATTGGGCCCGTACAAGGTCTGATCCTGTCCAATCCGGCGTGCCGGCCGTATCCTCCCGATGCGGCCGGCTGCCAATCCTTCTAATACAGAGCCGGAACAACTGGGCTGAGATCGACCGAATTGACAGGACCGCCCGGGGAAGGGCGGTTTTGTCGGCTCTAGTTGCCGGTTTGACTATGCAGGGTGGTGGTCGCAATGGATGCGATTGTTCTTCAGATCCTGAACGGGCTCGACAAGGGTGGCGCCTACGCGCTGATCGCCCTTGGTCTGACGCTTGTGTTCGGGACACTAGGGGTCGTGAACTTCGCGCATGGCGCGCTGTTCATGCTCGGTGCGTTCTGCGCCGTGACGCTCGACAAGATTCTGAATATCTCGATGCGCGTCAAGGATCCCAACGTCACGTTCTTCGATGCCTACAAGGAACAGCCCTACCTTGAAATCTGGTTCGGCGATACCGGTACGGCGATTCTGAACTATTCGGTTCCACTCGCGATCCTGCTGGCCATCCCGGTGATGCTGCTGATCGGCCTCGCCATGGAACGCGGCCTGATCAAGTATTTCTACAAGCGACCGCACGCGGAACAGATCCTTGTGACCTTTGGCCTCGCCATCGTGCTGCAGGAAATCGTCAAGGCGTTCTACGGTGCGAATCCCATCCCGATCTCCGCGCCTTCCGCGGTCGCCGGTTCTGCCGCGGTCGGCGCCTGGCTCGGACTCGGCGACGCCGTGGTCTATCCATGGTGGCGCCTGATCTACCTGTTGTTCGCCAGCATCATCATCGGTTCCGTGTTCGCCTTCCTGCGCTATACCACCTACGGAATGGTGGTCAGGGCGGGCATGCATGACCGCGAGATGGTGGCGTTGCTCGGCATCAACATCGAACGGCGGTTCACCATCGTCTTCGGCATCGCGGCGGTTGTCGCCGGCCTTGCGGGCGTGATGTACACGCCGATCCTGCCGCCCGATTACCATCTCGGGATGGACTTCCTGGTTCTCAGCTTCGTCGTCGTCGTCGTCGGCGGCATGCGATCGCTCGAAGGCGCCGTGCTGGCCGGTTTCCTGCTCGGCATCCTGCAGAGCTTCGCCTCCATGACCGAGGTGAAGTCGATCCTGCCGGGTATCGACCAGATCATCATCTACCTTGTGGCGGTCGTGGTGCTGCTGGTTCGTCCGCGTGGCCTGCTGGGCCGCAAGGGCGTCATGGAGAGCTGACATGACCCGAAGCATTTCCTCTCAGAAGAACGATCTCATCCTGATGGCGGTTTTCATCGTGGCGGTGCTCGCGGCCCCGATCTGGCTGTCGCCGCTGGGTGCGGCCTATCCCGATCTGCTGCAGAAATTCGCGATCTACGGCATCCTCGCGATCGGTTTCAACATCCTGTTCGGCTTGACCGGCTATCTCTCGTTCGGTCACGCCGCCTTCCTCGGAGCGGGTTCCTACGCGGCCGTCTGGTCGTTCAAGCTCCTGACCATGAACGTGGTGCCGGCAGTGATCTTCGGCACCATGATCGGCGGTGTATTCGCGCTGGCCATCGGATTCATCTGCCTGCGCAGGACAGGCATCTATTTCTCGATCCTGACGCTGGCCTTCGCGCAGATGTCCTACAACCTGGCCTATTCGGTCCTCACGCCGATCACCAACGGCGAGACGGGCCTGCAGCTGACCATCGGCGATGCACGTGTGCTGGACCCGGCGCCGACTGCGGATGCAGGCATCCCGATGACCAACTTCTTCGGGATGGAGACGAACGGTTATCCGGGCTTCTATTTCTGCGCGGTGATGCTGATCATCTGCTTCTACGTTGCACTCCGCATCTTCCGCTCACCCTTCGGCCTCAAGCTGCAGGCGATCAAGTCCAACCAGAACCGCATGGCCTATACGGGTTTCTCGACACGACCCTACACGCTGGCGGCTTTCGTGATCTCGGGCATGTATGCGGGGCTTGCCGGCTCGCTGCTGGCGGTCACCGACCCGCTTGCGGGCGCGGAACGCATGCAATGGACGGCATCGGGCGAGATCGTGCTGATGACCATTCTCGGCGGCACCGGCACGCTGCTCGGTCCGTTGCTGGGCGCCGGCATCATCAAGTATTTCGAGAACATCTTCTCGGCGATCAACGACCAGACCCTGCTCGGCATCTTCTCCTTCCTGCCGGACCCGATCGCGCATGGTGTCGCAACCGTCGTCGGCCTGTTCGTGGGCGAAGGCTGGCACCTGACCCTCGGCCTGCTATTCATGGTCATCGTGATCTACCTGCCGGGCGGCCTCATGGAGGGTTTCCGACGGATACAGGCGAGGTTCAAACGACAGGACGGCAGCGAGAAGACCCGCGCTGCCGCCCAGGCATCGGAATAGGAGCAGGGCCATGCCAAACTATGTTCTCGATGTCGAAAACGTCGACAAGCATTTCGGCGGCCTCGCGGCGCTGAGCAACATCAACCTGAAGATCGAGGAGGGCAAGACCCACGCGATCATCGGCCCGAACGGCGCCGGGAAGTCGACGTTGCTCAATGTCTGCGTCGGCCGGATCGAGCCGGATTGCGGTCATGTGCTGTTCGACGGCAAGGACCTCGTCGGTCGCCAGCCGCACGAGATCAACCAGATCGGTGTCGCCCGCGTCTTCCAGACTCCCGAGATCTTCGAGGAGTTGTCGCTGGTGGAAAACGTCATCGTGCCGGCGCTTGCCAAGCGTGACGGGGCGTTCCGCTTCAACCCCTTCAAGTCGATGCGCAAGGAGGCCGAAATCCGCGATGCGGCGGAACATGCGCTCGAGGATGTCGGGCTTGCCGACAAGCTGAACTTCCATGCCGGTTCGCTGTCGCGCGGCGACAAGCGCCGGCTGGAGCTCGCCATGTGCCTGGTCCAGCATCCGCGCCTGCTGCTGCTCGACGAGCCGACGGCGGGCATGTCGCGGCATGACACCAACAGCACCATCGATCTGCTGATGCGCATCAAGGAGCGCGGCATGACCAAGGTGATCATCGAGCATGACATGCATGTCGTGTTCTCGCTCGCCGACCGCATTTCCGTGCTCGCGCAGGGTCAGATCATCGTCGAGGACCAGCCGGAAAACATCCGCGGCAACGCCAAGGTCCAGGAAGCCTATCTCGGGGGAGCGCACTGATGCAGCAGGCACAATCGGCCGGCAACCCGAACGTCCAGCCGGTCAATACCAACGCCTATTTCTATTGCGACAACCTGCATGCCTATTACGGCGAGAGCTACATCGTGCAGGGGGTCAGTTTCGACATCAACGAGGGCGAGATCCTCGCCCTGCTGGGCCGGAACGGCGCCGGCAAGACCTCGACCCTGAAAGCCATCGCCCGGGCTTTCGCACCCGAACTGCGCACCGGCGAGATCTGGCTCAACGGCAAGGCGGTCCACAATATGAAGGCCCACGAGGCCGCCCGTGAAGGCATCCAGCTGGTCCCGGAAGACCGTCGCATCATCCGCGGCATGACGGTGCATGAGAGCCTGGAGCTTGCCCAGATCGCCCCCGGCAAGGGCTGGGAGATCGAGCGGATCTACGAACATTTCCCGCGCCTCGCTGAACGGCGGTGGCAGGAGGGGGTCACCCTGTCAGGCGGTGAACAGCAGATGCTGGCGGTTGCCCGCGCGCTTGCCAGGGACATCAAGCTGCTGTTGCTTGATGAGCCCTATGAAGGATTGGCGCCGGTCATCGTGCAGGAGATCGAACGCATCCTGCACGATGTCCGCGCACTCGGCATCACCGCGATCATCGTCGAGCAGAACGCCATCGCGGCGCTGAAATTGGCGGACCGGGCCATCATCCTCGACATGGGCGAGGTGGTGTTCCAGAGCACGGCCCAGGAAGTGCTCGAAAACGAGGATATCCGCCACGAGTACCTGGCGGTCTGAGTTCTCGGGGGAGGA
>JAVKCR010000205.1:0-14208 GCA_040222645.1 Rhodospirillales bacterium | reverse complement strand
ACTTGTAGCCGAAGTGCCTCATCAGCGCGCTGCAGTGATGCTCGACCTCGGCGATTTCGTCCGCGGTCAGATATTCTGACGCGGAACCGACCCGCGCCGGCGAGATCGGCTTGCCGTAGCTTTCCGAGAAGGTCGGGTAGTTCGGGTCCTTCATGTGGCCGGCCGACGCCCCCTGCCAGAGCGTCTCCAGCGCATCCTCCGGGAAGTCGAGGCCGGTGAAGTCTGCAAGGTCGGCAACCGTCTTCCCGGGGTCGCTCACCAGGTCCTCGTACTTGAAGAACCGGACCCGGCGGCGAAAGGCGGCGCCCTGCCGGATCGCGAGCGGCGCATAGGCCTGGGCATAGATATCAGACAGCTTGGCCATGTTGCGCCCGGCGGATGAAATGCTCGAGGTCATCCCGGCTGCACGCTGTTTCTCGGAGGCCTTGGCCATCGAGGCTATCGCATCCCGCGGGTCGCGCACGCTGACCACGAACAGCGCTTCCGGCGCCAATTCGAACAGTTCGGGAAAATACTCGGTGCTCGCCGGGTTCTTGAGCACGATCGTGTCGACCCCCGGGCTGAGAACCGCGAGGTTGTCGACCATGCCGGCTATCCAGCCGGAGGCAACCTGGCGAAGATTTTCCGGGTCCCGGAAATACTGGTGATGCAGATCGTCGAACGTCTCCAGTCCCCAGCGATACATATGCGCCAGAGAGGTGAGAAGCGTTGCCTCGTCAATCAGGTCGTTGGTGCCTTTCGCGCGGCATAGCAGGGCCTGCAGGACGGTGGTTCCCGACCGCATGCACCCACCCACGAACACGGTTTTCAGCAATTTCCCCTCACCCTGTACGCATGAATACGGATTGGCACAACTGTTCCTTAACGGTATCACGGTCACTATTGCGCTTCGTGGCCGGGCACGCCACCCTGTTGCCGACCTGAATGGGAAATTCGTCTGACATGCCGCTCAAGCTGACGCTGAAGCCGAACGAGAAAGTCCTGATCGGAAACGCCGTGATCGTCAACGGTGATTCCAAATCGGAAATTATCCTGTTGAATCAGGTGCCTTTGCTGCGCGAACGCGATATCATCTCGGAAGAAGAGGCAGACAGCATCTCGAAGAAGATCTATCTGACCATTCTGAACATGTACGCCGAACCGCAGAAAGAGCAGACCTTTCATCCGATCTACTTCGATCTGGTCAGGATCATGCTCGATACATATCTCGACAAGGACCTGCTGCTGAAGATAGCGGATCTTTCCGAAGATATTCTTCGCGGGAAGCATTATTCGGCGCTAAAGAAATGCAAGAAGCTGATCAAATACGAACAGGAGGAGCTTGGCCATGCCGGCTGATGCTAGCGGTATCGCCGCCTACCAGGCGACACAGAAAAAATCGCTAACTCCGCGGGAAGTGGAGGCGATGGCCTTCACCAAGGCTGCGCTGATGATGGAAGACGCCCAGAAAACGCCGGACGATTACGACAAGTACGCCCAGGCGCTGCGCTTCAACCAGTTGCTCTGGACCATCATCCAGGCCGACGTGACGGATCCGGCGAACCAGTTGCCGCCGGAACTGAAGGCCAACGTCGTCTCCCTGTCGATTTTCGTCGACCGCCATACCGGTACCGCCCTGCTGGAAGGCAAGCCGGAATTGCTGAACGTCCTGATCAACATCAACCGGAACCTCGCCGAAGGGCTGCGGAGCAATCCGGGTGGTGCGGATGAGGCGCAGGCCGCCCCGCAGCGGCCAGCCTTCGATATGCCGGATTCCGCATGACTGCTCCGGTTGCCGGCGCTGACGAAGCGCTGATCAGGGTTTTCATCGGGTTCGATCCGCGCGAGGAAGCTGCCTTCCATGTACTCGCCCGCTCGATTCACGAACGCGCCAGCAAGCCGGTTGCCGTCACACCGCTGGCGCTGAGCCAGCTTGGCGGGCTTATGTGGCGCGACCGCCATCAGTTGCAATCCACCGATTTCTCCTTCTCGCGCTTCCTGACACCCTACCTGGCCGGTTACCAGGGCTGGGCGGTCTTCATGGATTGCGACATGCTCGTGCTCGACGACATCGCCAACCTCTGGAAGTTGCGGGATGATCGCTATGCGGTGATGGTGGTGAAGCACGACCACCAGCCGACGGAAACCACGAAGTTCCTGAACCAGCCGCAAACCCGCTACGAGAAGAAGAACTGGTCGAGCGTGATGCTGTTCAACACCGCCCGTTGCCGGGCGCTGACCCCCGAATACGTGAACTCGGCAAGCGGCCTCGAACTGCATCAATTCAAGTGGCTCGACAGCGACAACGACATCGGCGACCTTCCACGCCAGTGGAACCATCTGGTCGACTACTATCCGCATGACGACAAGGCATCGCTGGTCCACTACACGACCGGTGGTCCGTACTTCGAAGAATACGCGGATTGCGACTATGCTTCGGAATGGACACGGGAACGGGACGCGATGCTGTTCGTCGATCAGGCAGCAAAGTCCGAGGCAGACGCCGAGAAGCGCCGCAAGGAAGCAAAGGGCTGAATCCGGTCCCGGCGGGCCGTATCGGCAAGGACAGGCACATGGTCAGCATTCCCATCGAGATGAAACTCACCTGTCCGCAATGCGGCCACGGGTTTTCCGCGCATAACGAGATCGACGATTCGACCATCCGCAAGCTTGGTGCGCTGCTGGAAGCCGAGCAGCTGAAGGCGCGTGTCGGCCAGAACTGGAAGGACAGCGGCGAAGATCACCAGCGCCGCGAATACCAGAGCTACGAGTCCTACGTCGCCCACCAGAAGGGCAAGCTCGGAACCATCGGCTGGATCGACCAGTACGACGTGGATTATCGCAAGCAGCTTTCCGGAAGGCTCCTGCCGCTCGCCGGCGACCTCAAGGGCCGCTCGGTCATCTGTCTCGGCGCGCGGATCGGTACCGAGGTGAAGGCCTTCCTCGATCACGGCGCCTTCGCGGTCGGTATCGACCTGAACCCTGGCGAGGAAAACCGCTATGTGCTGCATGGCGATTTCAACCACCTGCAGTTCGCCGACGATTCTGTCGAGTTCGCCTTCACCAACGTGTTCGACCATGTCTTCGAGATCGAAGGCTTCGTCGCAGAGATCCGACGGGTGCTGAAGCCAGGCGGACGGATGATCGCCGATATCCAGCGCGGCTCCGACGAAGGCTTCCCATTCAAGTTCTGGGAATCCTTCACCTGGAAATCGATCGATGCCCTGCTTGGAACACTTGAAGGCCTCGGTCTGAAAGCGGTCTCGCGCACCGACATCAGCTATCCCTATCCGGGACAGCACGTTATCTTCGAGCAATCGGACAGATAGCCCATCGGGAGCCTTCCGCAGGTGTCATCCAACGCCCTGCCAGTCAATGTGGTGACCTTTTTCGTCGATCTCGGTCAGCGGCCGGGCGGCTTCGACGAGTACGAGGTGCTGATGTCGATGGCGGCTTCCGTTCGCCACTCGCTGCCCGGATCGCGCCTCATCGTGCTCACCGACCGGGAGACGGTCTTCCCGGACAGGCTTGGCGCCGACGAGATCATGCGTTTCGAGATTCCCCGCGAGCGCCTGATGCTTTGCCGCATGCAGGCGCAGCGCGCCTATCTCGCCTCTGCGCTCTACGATGCGCCAAGCGCCTTCGTCGATAGCGACATCGTCTTCAACCATCCGCTCGACGAGGTGTTCGCCACACCGTTTGATGTCGGCCTGACTTACCGGATGGACGGCTTCTGCCGTATCGAGGGGCAGATCATCAACATTCCGGTCAATGGCGGGGTGATGTTCTTCCAGCCAGGCCGGCGGGCCACGGCGCTTGCCTATTACAAGCGGGCGCTCGATGCGCACCTGGCCCAGCCGGAGAAATATTTTGCCTGGGGCGGCAACCAGATCGCCCTGCTCGATGCCGTCGGGCGTGAAGCGTTCTTCGCGCGTGACGGTGACGACACCGTGATCGACGGCACCCGCTACCGGTTTTTCCCCTGCGAACGCTATAACTATACCCCGCCGGCCGATGCCATCCCCTCCCCCGAAGCAGCGGAAGACCGGCTGGTGCTGCATTTCAAGGGCAAGCGTAAGTCGGCCATGCCCGGCTATGTTGCCGCACGGTGGCCCGGCTGATGGCCATCGCCGCCCCCATCATTCAGACCATCGGTGCGATCCTGGAACAATTTCCGGGGACCGGGCGGCGGCTCGACGTCCTGTCGCTGGCCCATCCGGACATGCTGATGTCGATGGAACGGGTAGGCGCCCTGTTCGCCCGCTTCGATGCTTCCCGACTGAAGGCACGCCCCGATTCAGCGGCCGTACGTCAACGACATGGCCTGCCCGAAACGTTTGGCGACCTCCCGGATACCCGCAGCCTGTTCGATGCGGCGGGCTGCAGCATCCGCATCGTCGATGTGGTCGAGGCAGGCGACATCGACGACATCGTCGATCTCAATGAAGCCCTGCCCCCCGGTTACGAAGCGGGCTACGACCTCGTCATCGACCCGGGCACGGTGGAGCATTGCTTCAATATCGGCCAGGCAATCCGCAATGCGGCAAACGCGGTGCGCGAAGGCGGCTTCGTGCTCCACGCCAACCCGATGAGCATGTTCAATCACGGCTTCTACAACCTGAACCCGACCCTGTTCTACGACTTCTACAGCCAGAACGGCTTCGAGGTGCAGATGATCGCCGCGATGACCGGGCCCGCCGCCGCCCGCAAGTTCGTCGACGTGCCGGCGGTGAAGCGGTTCCGCAATGCCCCGCCCGAGGCGCGCATGGTCTCGGTCGCCCGCCGGGTCGAGATGCGGCCGCTCCGTTGGCCGACCCAGACCAAATACGGGGGCGAGCCGGGGTGATCGATCCGAGGCTTCTCGAGCGCAAGCGCTACCTGTTCGACGCCAGCATCCATGAAGCCGCGGGACGACACGAGGAGGCGGTCACCTGGTACCGCAAGGCCCTTGAAGCAGGCGATCCCGACCCCCGCATATACCACCTGCTCGCCGTCGCCTGCCGCCGCTCCGGCCAGTTCAACGCAGCGGAAGAGGCTCTTTCGGCTGCGATGTCGATCGCCGGGCAGACGCCCACCCTGCTTGCAGAGCAGGCCGAGATTGCCGCGGCAAAGGGCAAGCCGGGCAAGGCGCGCGCAATGATGCAGCATGCCGCAAGCGGAGACCATCCCGATCCGGACATCCTGCTTCGCTGTGCCGAACTTGCCCTCGAGGATGGCGACGCGCCCGGTGCTGTCATGGCAGCTATGCGCGCCCGCACGGCCGGCGCGAATGCTGAACAAGTCCTCGCCCGGGCCTGCCTGCGTCTTGGCGACCTGCCCGCCGCTGCCCGTGCTGCGGAGACAGCCTACGATGCCGGAGCGGGAAATCCTGCGATCGCGGGATTGCTGGCGTCGATCAGGGTACGTCAGGGCCGGCTGAAGGAAGCCCGCAACATCGCCAAGAAGGCTGGTGGCGAGGCGATCGGGCTGCTGGCCGATGCGTTCAAGGAAATCGGCGACCCGCAGGGCGCCCTCCCTTTCTACGAAACTGCGTTGTCGGCGCACCCGGATGACGCCGATCTCGCGTTCAACCGGGCGACGGCGTTGCTTGCAGCGGGACGGATCGACGATGGATTCGATCAATATGAATGCCGCTGGCAACGGCCGGGCAAGGCGATGCGACCCTTCACACCGCCCCGCTGGTCTGGTGAAGAGCTCGCCGGAAAACATCTGCTGGTCTGGACCGAGCAGGGTCTCGGGGAAGAAATCCTGCATCTCCGCGCGCTCGGCATGGCGGTCGGTCTTGCGTCGGATGTGACGGTCGAGGTCACCGACCGGCTGGTGCCGCTGGTGGCGCGCGCCTTTCCGGGAATCACCGTCGTCCCCCGCCAGAACCCGCCACATGCGGCCACGCTCGATCCCGGGATCGATCTGCAATGCCCGGCGGCGGACCTCATCCGGCATCTCGGGGCTGCGCCGATGAGCGATACAAGTCTCGCTGCCGATCGCCAATTGCGGGATACCCTGTCCCAGCGCTATCGCGACGGCACAACGAATTTTCTCGCCGGCATCTGCTGGTCGACGGAGCGTACCCCGGCGGCGGCCTCCAAGTCGATCCCGACGCCGCTCCTGGCGCCGCTCCTGCGCATACCCGGCATCGACTGGGTGAGCCTCCAGTTCGGGGAGGCCGGCAATGCCGAGATCAGCCGACTGGAAGCAAGAACCGGCCGCCACATCCGGCGCGACCCGGCCATCGATGCGCTGCGGAACCTCGATGACAGCGCCGCCCAGATCGACGCTCTCGACATCGCCGTCTGCATTTCGACGACGGCTGCCCACCTGGCCGGCGCCCTCGGCAAGGATGTCAGGGTGGTATTGAACAGCCGACCGCTCTGGCACTGGGGAACCGACAGGGTATCCTGCCGCTGGTATCCGTCTGCGCGGCTCTACCGGCAGCCGGAACCCGGGGACTGGGCGACACCGCTTGGCGTGCTCAGGCGCGATCTCGAAAAGATGGTGGAGGCGGCAGCCTCAGACCGGTGAGCCGTGGTCGTGCTGACCGCGCCAGTGGTCCAGCGAGGATTTCGGCATGTCGCCGAAATAGATGCCCTGCATCGGAACCTGGAACGGCTTTTCCTCCGCGCCTTTTTTCAGCACGCAGGCAATTTCCGCCATCCGCGGAATCCGGCCGGCGGCGGCCAGCGTGACGAACTGTTCACGGGTGCCGATATCGAAAATCTTGAAGGGTCCATGCTGGCCGACGGCGAGAATGACCACCTGGTAGTCGTTGGCTTCCGCCAGATCGAAGAAAAGGGTCGGCTGGAAGGTGAAGAAGCCGTGGTCCGGCCAGCCGAGCATCGGCGCCGAATGGATCATCAGCCCGCCCGGCGCGGTTGCCTCGTGGATCGTCTTGAAGACCTGGTAGACGTTGAAGACATGCTCGGCGGTGCCGATGTTGGTGACGATCTCGTACTGCCGGTCGAGCGATACCGGTTCGTTCAGGTTGGCCCGGATCGATTCCGGCCCGCCATGCATGTCGATGGCAGTGTAGGAACGGTGGTTGAACAGGAACCTGTAAAGGAACTGGACGAGCTCGAAGGATTTGTACTCGCCGTTGCGCCTGCCGATGTCGAGCAGCTGAGAGGCAAGCTTGTTGATACCGTCCTGATCGTCGCCAAGCGCTTCCGTGATATGTGCGCCAAGAATTTCCATCGGCACGTCGCCATACCAGTTCTGCTGGCCGATCTCGAGGATATGCGGGTTTTCCGGAACCAGCGAACTCTTGCGCAGATTGATCAGAACGCTGTACTCGATAACCGTGATCGCCATGGGTCTACCTGTTCACTGTCCGGCGGCCCGCCACCTGCCTATAACGAACCGACGTAAGCTTCCGCCAAAAACCTTTCCAATTCTCTAAGGCATTCCGGGGCATCGAACAACCGGTGCGCGCCTTCGGCAACCGCCTCACGTGCCGCCTCGCGGGCCTGCCGGTCACATCCAAGCGAAAGCGCCGTTCGGACATAGCCTGCGGCGTCCTCGCAGATCGTTTCGGTGGCGCCGCAGACGTCGTACATTCCGGCACTGATCCGCCCGCGCATGAAGCGGCCGGGCAGCATCACCATCGGGCGATCGAATGCAATGGCCTCGAGGGCCGTGTTACCGCCACTCCAGTGCGTGGTGTCGAGCAACACGTCCGCGTCACGCGTCAGTGTAAGGAAGGCGTCGTAGCCCAGTCTTGGCAAGAATCGGAGCCGGTCTGACACATCCGGATGCGCCGTATCGAACCGGCGCCGCAACAGGCGCGACCAGCCCGGATGCCCGCCTTCGACCAGCAGCACCTCGCCTTCCGGGTCTCCGCGCAGGATGCCGGCCAGCAGGTCATCGAAATCCGGCTGCATCTTGAACAGGCTCTGGCCGCAGAAATAGCTGTTCCGGCCGGGTGTCAGGCCGAATTCCGCGCCATCAAAGGAGCGCAGGATTTCAGGCCGGCGGTAGACGGTTCCCGGTCCCGGTATCGTCTTGAGCCGCTCGCTGTAGTGACTTTCAGGAGATGACGGCTCGAACCGGCCACAACTGACAAAACAATCGATCGTCGAGATTCCCGTGGTGATCGGATGCCCCCACGCGGCGCATTGCAACCGCGCCAGCCGCGCATGGGCCAGCATCCATGTCAGCGGCTCCATGCCGATATCCGGATAGAACAGGATATCGGCCTCGATGCCGCCGACCAGGCGCTGGGCGCCGGCAAGATCCTGCGGCGCGACATGGTAGCCATCAGCGCTCGCCGCGATCTCCCGGGCCAGCGGATCTTGCGGCGGGGCGAAACCGACCACATGAACGTCGAAGCGGTCACGGTCCATGCCGGCAATGAAGCCGCGCATCAACTGGCCGATGGTATGGCTGACGAGATGGCGGGATACGAAGGCGATACGAAGCCTGTCACCCGGCCGCTTGCGCCGCCCGGCATGGGCCGCCGTGGCGTTCAGCGACGGCGCCAGGTCCCGGCAGAGCGCCGACCAGGCCTGCTGGCGCTCGCGTTCATCCTCGCCGTGGTAGCCGTGATAGAATGCCGGCGCGATCCCTGCCGCGACCGGATCGTCGATGCTGGCGCCGGCGCCCGCGAGATCCTGCAAACCCGCCTCGAATTCCCGCCGAAGATCTTCGGCCTGTTCGCGAGACGCTACGACCGGCGGATGGGCCAGCATGCGGCGGACGCGCCAGGACGGGTCACCTGTCGCCCGGAAGGCCCGGTCATAGGCGTCATGAGCGAGCGCGAGATCCCCCTCGGCCAGGGCGATTTCCGCGGCTATCTCGAGGTCTGAAGGGTCGGAAGAGGCGCGGACCAGCATCAGCGCCGGACGGCTCTCCCCGGTCCGGGCGAGCGCGCGCGCTTTCATCCGGGTCAGCCTCGCATCGCCCGGCGACGCGGCCAGCGCGGCGTCGAGCGCGGGCAGCGCGTCAGCATGGCGGCCGGCCTCGACCAAAGCGACCGCCCGGTTGCGCAGCGCATCCGGCCAGTCTGTCCGGATGTCGAGCGCCTCGTCATAGGCGTTGATCGCGGCCGCGCTTTCGCCGGCCTGCATCAGCGCGTTGCCGAGATTGAACCAGGCCTGTGCATGGCCGGGAGACATGGCAAGCAGCCGGCGATAGGCGGCGATGGCGCCGGTAATCTTGCCGGCCCCCTTCTGTGCCGTCGCGAGGTTGAACAGGAATTCCGCATTGCCGGGCTCCAGCCGGTGCGCGACCGCGAAGCAACGCGCGGCAGCGGTATGGTGCCCCTGCCGACCATGGCAGATACCGAGCGCGTTCTGCAAAGCCGGCGTGCTGCCGCCGGTAGCGGCGATCTCGGTCAGGTACGAAGCCGCCTTCTCCCACTCGCCTGCCCGCATGGCGGCGTCGGCGGCAGCAAGCGCAGAATTTTGATCAGAAACGGTCATCCGGACAGTGCGGTAAAGAGAGTGTTAAAGGATACCGGCTAATCATAGGCTCGGATATGGTTGGGAAAGTCTTTAGATTCGCGCAGAAACCGGCTATTCTGTCCCAGATCGACAGAAAGTCGGTCGTGATTTGCGCGGCGATGCCGCCAACCGCTTCGGAGCAGAATGCCATGAGCGCCTTGTCGATGGCGCGCGCCTTCAGCGCGCCCGTAACAGAATCGCATTTCCATCGCCTGTCGGCCACCCCGTCTTCCGGGAGGGTTTTCGCATGACCGGCATGATCGACCATACCAAGCTCATCCTCGACGGCACCAAGATCGCCTGGCACGAGGACCGCGTCGAAGCCTGGAAGCGCGGCGAACGCATCGCGCCGATCACCATCGACATGGCGTTGACCCGGGCCTGCAATTACGGCTGCCATTTCTGCTATGCCATGTTGCAGGAGAATGACCGGCAGGTCATCGACCAGCGCGTGATGTACGACTTTCTCGAGGATTGCGCCGAGATCGGCGTCAAGGGCATCAGCCTCGTCTCCGATGGGGAAAGCACCATTTCGCCGGCCTTCGTCGACAGCATCGTGCGCGGCGGCGAACTGGGGCTCTCGATGGCGACCGGCACCAATGGCTTCGTGCTCAACCGGCGCAAGCTGGAGCAGATCCTGCCGCACATGACCTATATCCGGATCAACATCTCCGCCGGCGAGCGCGAGCGCTACGCCGAGATCATGGGGGTGAAGGAAGCCTGGTTCGACCGGGTCTGTCAGAACATCCGCGACATGGTCGACATCAAGAAGAAGAACAATCTGAAGGTCACCATCGGCCTGCAGATGGTCCTGATGCCGGAATATGCCGACCAGGTGATCCCGCTCGCCAAGCTCGGCAAGGAATTGCGGCCGGACTATCTCGTCATCAAGCATTGCAGCGACAACGAGGACGGCGATCTCGGCGTCGATTACGCGAAATATGTCGAACTCTACGACCTCCTGCACGAGGCCGAGACCTATTCCGACGACGAATACCAGGTCACCGTGAAATGGTCGAAGATCGAGGATGGCGCGAAACGCAATTACCAGCGCTGTTACGGTGCGCCCTTCATGATCCAGATCTCCGGTTCCGGTCTCGTCGCGCCCTGCGGCATGCTGTTCAACGAGCGCTACAAGCGCTACCACATCGGCAACATCACCCAGAACCGGTTCCGCGACATCTGGGCCTCCGACGCCTACTGGGAGGTGATGAACCACCTCGCCTCGCCCGACTTCAACGCCCAGACCATGTGCGGCACGCTCTGCCTGCAGCACAAGGTGAACGAGGCGCTGGACGCCCATCTCAAGGGCAAGGTCGATCTCCGGCGTCCGGACGGCCAGCCACCGCAGCATCTCAGCTTCATCTGATACCGACCGCCATGAGCTTCACGGCGGACAGGCGCACCTACGAAGGCGGATACCTGGCGGCGCACCGTCCGGAACGGCAGGACGCAGCCGCCATCATCTTCACCGCCGACGGCCGCTACCTGATGCAGTTGCGTGACGACAAGCCGGGCCTGCGCGCGCCCGGTCACTGGGGATTGTTCGGCGGCGGCGTCGAAGCCGGCGAGACCCCGCGCGAGGCGCTGGTCCGGGAACTCGAGGAAGAGCTCGAATTCCGGGCGTCCGATGCCGTGTGGTTCGCCGAGACTTTCGTCGCGGTACCGCAATTCAACGTCGAGGCGACCCACAAGGTCTTCTTCTCCCTCCTCATTGCCCCGCAGGACCTGGGTGACATGCGCCAGCACGAAGGAGCCGGCATGGCACTGATGACGGTCGAGGAGATCCTCCGCGAACCGAAAGTGGTGCCCTGGGATATTGACCCGCTGATGATGCATGCCCGGCTGCCAGAGGTGGTGCCGGAAGCCGCCAGGGCTTTCCAAAGGGAGCGGGGCGGCGGGCATGACTGATGTCGTCGCGCTCCTGAATGACAGGCTGGAGGCCGACGACGACCGGCTGACCGCCGATTTCACCCGCCCGGCCCGACCGGTGAGCTTCATTCTCTCGCAGGCCCGCGCCGCCTCGACCCTGTTCGTACAGGTGGTGGCGAGCTGCTACCGCATCGGCTACGTCTCAAACCTGCTTTCCCGCTATGCCCGCGCGCCCTACATCGGGGCCAGCTTGCAACGCTCGCTGGAAGACCCTGATTTCGAGAGCACTTTCCGCACCGACTTCGTCACCTCCGGCCCGGCGGAACCGCATGAATGGGGGTGGTTCTGGGCGAACCGGCTGCGGCTGCAACCGGATGAGTACTACGTACCGCTTGAACGGCCCGTCGATATCGGAACGCTTGCCGCCAAGCTAGCGGCTATCGAATCCGCGCTGGAAGCACCTCTGCTGTTCGACAACATCTTCGCGCAATGCAACCTGGACATGATAGAGGCCTCCGTTTCTCCGGTCGTCACGCTCCGCATGCGCCGCGAACCCTACTATGTCTGCAGTTCGATCCTGAATGCACGGCTTCGCCGGCATGGCGACATCGCTGTCTGGTACGGCAACCGCACGCGCGACCACGCACGCATCGCCCGCATCGAGGACCCGGTCCGCCAGGTCGTCGAGCAGGTCTGGTCGACGGAGGAGGAGATCGGTGCGATCGCCGATGCGCGCCCCGATCATCTCCAGATGGACGTGGAATACGAGGAACTCGTCACCGCCCCGACGGCGCTGGCCGACCGCTTCGCCGCCCTGCTCGGCAGGCTCGGTGCCCCGCTGGAAGCCCGCCCGACCCGACCCGAAATCACTCTCCAGTCCCGCAACCGTGCCGACCAGGTCAATCCGCAATTCCGGGACCGGCTGACCGCCCGCTTCGCCGAACGCTTCGGCTACCTTCCCGCAGGTGTCGGATGATGCGCATTCCCGAAGACGACTTCATCGGCCAGGGCTTCCTGTCGCGGCGCGCGCTGCTCAATCCGGCATTCTGCCGCGCCATGATCGACAAGGTCCGCGCGACCCGGAACTTCGACGCCTCCCTGTTCCTCACGGAGCAAGAGTTCGAGACCCTGAAACCCGACGCCTTCAACAAGAACCCGCGACCGGGCATGAACATGCTTGATGTTCTCGACGGTGATGCGCGGGCCATAGAGACGCACCCGGAAATCGTGCGCTCGCTTGACCGGCTGCTCGGCACGGGATGGTCGGTCTTTCGCCGGAAATTCGTCTGCGGCATGCCGGAAGCGCTGATCCCCGAATGGATCGCAACCCGGATGCGTGGCAAGCCGTCCAACAATCTCGCCCACTTCATCCGGCCGGAATTCACCGACATCACCTACTTCTACGGCATCGATTTCCACCAGGATATCGTCGACTGGCGCAACCGGGACGCCGACTTCCTCACCATGTACGTCTATCTCGAGGATGTCGGGATGGATGACGCGCCGCTGCATATTTTGCCCGGCAGCCACGGGCTCGGCGCGTCGGTCTTCCCACACCGCCTAGAAGCCGACCGGGAGAAAGAGACCTGGCGCTACGCCAACGACGAGGGTGAATGCGGTACGTACCCGCACAGGGTCCTGACCTCGCCTGCCGGGTCTGTGTTCTTCTGGCATGCCTGCCTGTTGCATGGCACCCAGCCGGACCGGGGCCGGCGCGAACGGCTGTCACTGCGCTACCTGATCGAACCGGGCGAAGGGTTCGCCACATCAGAGATGGCACGGGTCAATGAAGATCTGCGCGGGCCGGTACGGCTATCCGCACCGCGGGCCGATCTGAACGAAAGAGGTCTGCCAAAGGTCTCGAAGAACGTGCTGTTCGACCTGCTGCAATCTCAGTCCGGCAGGCCCGGCGCGCGATAGAGCGGGAAGAACCCGGCATTGCCGGGACCGATGCCGTTCCTGGCTTCGTGCGCGGCCGACAGCTGGCGATAGACATCCGGCAGGAATATCCGCTTCGCCCAGCGATAAGGCACCGTCACATTCGAGAATTTCGACTTGTAGGCCAGCAGACTCGGCTGACCGCCGCCGAGATGCAGCCATTCAAGCCCCCTCGCCTGCGCCTCGACCATCGCCGCGTCGAAGGCGAAGTCGTTCGGCCTGAGATCGAGCTTGGCTGCGACACCGTGGCAGAGGAAGGCAAAGCGCCAGGGCGGGTCGTCGAGATAGCAATGCGCCCCGCAGATTTCGCCGGCGGGATCGCGCACCAGGAAAATCTGCACCATCTCGCCCAGCGCGGCGATGTAGTCCGCCGGGAAGTACCAGAAATCGTCCGCTTCCAGGCGATTGAGGTTCTCGTGGTAGACATCGATGAAGGAAGCGGCATCCCGGATCGGCTCCATGACGAGTCCGTTGGCGAGCCCCTGTCGGACCTGCCGGCGCCGGGTGACGTGATAGCCGGACCGCAATTGCTCGGCATCGCCCATCAGCGGCACGATGACATGTTCCGCCGGCCCGCCAAGGTCGAAATCCCCGAACAGCGACGGGTTGCGAAACAGCATGGGATGCAGGCGCATGAACTCGCTGACGATCGCATGCTCCATGCAATGCTGCCGGAACAGCCGGTCGAAATTCACCGTCAGCCGGTTTCGCTTGGCGGCATCGCCGGTGCTGTACCAGTAGCCGCCGAATTCGTAGGCCGAGATCAGGTCCCGCCAGGTGCCCTTGGAATCGACCGCCCGGCTGACATAGGGGTGGATGATGGTGCCGTCGCGGTCTTGGTAGACTGCGAGTTCCGGCTTGCCGTCCGGCTCCAGCATGGCCCCCGCGGCTAGATAGGCCGAGCTTGCGACGACGCTGCGATCGACGCAGCGTGCGACCAGCGCATCCCACTCGCGCGCATTGGTGACCAGCCGGAACCGCC
>JAVKCR010000204.1:0-2119 GCA_040222645.1 Rhodospirillales bacterium | reverse complement strand
TCTGACCCGGGGCGAGGGGACGGAAGACATCTTCATCCACATGGAGACGCTGAGGCGCTACGGGCTGGCGGAACTGCGGCCTGGCCAGGTGGTGCTGGTGCGCTTCGGCGACGGCGAGAAGGGCCTTATGGCGGCCGAAATCCATCCGGATATCGATGCACCCATCCCCAATTCCCACTGACGCTGCCATGCGCCACTTCAATCAGGTCGCGGCATTCCTTATTTTCCTGGTTCTGTCTTTCGGTCCCGGCGCCTTGGTGGCGGGTCCGCTTCCCGTCGATTCGGAACGGCTTTTCATCGATACTTCCAAGGGGTCGGTCGGTTTTACGGTCGAGCTGGCGCTGACACCCGAAAACCGGGCGACCGGATTGATGAACCGGCAGAGCATGGCAGCCGACCACGGGATGCTGTTCAGATTTGACCAGACACGCGACGTACTGATGTGGATGAAAAACACGCCGCTCTCGCTCGATATGCTCTTCATCGCGGAGAACGGGCGGATCGCCCGGATAGCGGAGAACACGGTTCCCTATTCGGAGACCATCATCCCGTCCGGAAGCCCGGTCCGGTATGTGCTCGAATTGAATGCCGGAACGGCCGCGAAGACCGGTGTTTCGGTGGGTGACCGGGTGCGGCACCGGGTGATCGGCAACTGATTTGCCGCCATGTCCGGATAAGCGACGATTTGGAGTTGCGGGGCATGGCTTTCCGGTGTATCCGGGTCACGCCTTAGGCATCGGAGCGTAGCGCAGCCTGGTAGCGCATCTGGTTTGGGACCAGAGGGTCGGGAGTTCGAATCTCTCCGCTCCGACCACTTTTTTCGCATCCGGTTTCCGGACGTGATGAATTAGGGCGCCGTGTTCCGCCTCTTACGGTGGAAACCGCCATGAAGAGGGATTGGGACATGACCGCGAAAATCTATCGTCCCGCAAAGACAGCGATGCAATCCGGCAAGGCCAAGAGCCTCGACTGGGTTCTCGAATTCGAGCAGGAAAAGCCCCGCAGTATCGATCCGATGATGGGCTATACATCCTCCGCCGACATGAAGAGCCAGATCCGCATGACGTTCGAAACACGTGATGCGGCGGTTGCCTATGCAACCCGCAGCGGAATTGCCTACCGGGTGGACGAGCCGAAGGAAAGCAAGCGGCGCCGGGTCGCCTATTCGGACAATTTCCGCTATGACCGCCGCCAGCCCTGGACCCACTAGAAACCGGCGTTTGGCCGCATCGAATGTCTGGTCAAGCGTAACGGCCCCTTAGCTCAGCTGGATAGAGCACCGGCCTTCTAAGCCGACGGTCGCAGGTTCGAATCCTGCAGGGGTCGCCATTCGCATGACTGTCACTGCTTCGAGCGATATTTTGTTACCTGCAGCCGGACGACACACGCGGCGGGCATTTTCACACTTGCTCAAATGCCGTATAACATATGACGTATCATGTGATGTTGCCTTTGATTATTGCAGCGTTATCGAAACATCGGATTCGAAAGAGACATTATGCTGGTGACGGAAACCGCCCTCCATCATGGTCCTGAGCTTGCACGTGCTGTAAACCGGATCGATTTCTTCCGGCTGTTCAAATCCCTGACGGACAGTCATGGTTTTTCCCATTTCGGCGTCGCCGAGATCGCGGCTGAGGACCAGGGAATTGACTTCAAGCACACCCATGCACTGCACAATTTTCCGGTTTCCTGGTTTTGTGATCCTGGCAGCCTGGTGATCGGTGCGGACGATCCGGTGGTGCAGTATCTGCAGCGTTCGTCGGCACCCGGCGTGCTGAACCTGGCGCAAACACCGTCCGAGGTGCTGACACCGAGTGGATCAGCCGTTGCGGCAATCGTGCCGTTGCATGGGGCGAGCGGAAAACGGCATGGACTGGTCATGGTCGGAGACAGTCCCGAGGTGGAACACCAGTCTCTTGCTTCGATTGCCCTCGATGCAGCACTGATCTTCCAACGCTATTTCGAGGTTATCCTGTCTCTGGATTCGATCAGCGGCCTGAGCGACAGGGAGTTGCAGATCGTCCGCTGGACGTCGGAAGGAAAAACGTCTGCGGAGATCGCGATCATCCTCGGACTGTCCGAGCACACGGTCAATTCCTACATTGCCGGGGTCCTG
>JAVKCR010000203.1:0-8271 GCA_040222645.1 Rhodospirillales bacterium | reverse complement strand
TTTCGAAGAACGCCGGGTTGTGCGGCCGGAACTTTACCCCGTCCGCCTCGAAGGGCGTGTCGAACTCCGGGATGATATCGATCGCCCAGGCATCGATCTCGGGCAGCAGTCGCTTGAGACTGCGGATCTTCTCGCCCCGGAAGGCGCCGATCTCGATTGCCGTCCGGTAACGACCTTCCATCAGGCAGCGCAGGAAGAAGGCGGTCGAGGCGTCCTCCAGCGGGGAATGGTCGAGCGGACCCGGCCGGACGTCGCGATAGCCGGGTTCGGTACGCACGGCCTGAGCGTCGCGGGCGATCTGGCGGACCGTCATCAGGATGCCGGCAAGTGTCGGGAAACGTTCGGTGAAGGCGGTCATAGGGGAGATGCTCCTTTGCCAGCCAGCTGCCGGGCAAGTTCGGCGGTGGCGGCCCGGTCGATCTTGCCGACCGCGTTCAACGGCAACCTGGCGAGCGGGATCAGCCGCCGCGGCACCATGTGGCCGATCATCGATTGCCGGAGGGCGCGCTTGGCAGTGAAGATGTCGAAGTCCTCGACAGCGACCCCCGGCTCCACCGCCGCCCAGATCTCGTCGACCCCCGGCGCGAAGTTTTCCACGAAAGCGACGGCCTGGTGTATCTGGGGCAGGTTGCGGATCGATTCCTCGACCTCGCCGAGATCGACCCGGTTGCCGGCAATCTTCACCGTCGATCCGAGCCGCCCGGCAATGTAGAGGCGCCCGTCCGCATCCAGCCGGCCGAGATCGCCGGTGCGGTAGGCGCGCAGGCCGCCGCGCTCGACGAACTTCTCCGCGGTCATTTCCGGCGCGCGGTAATAGCCGAGACCGACGCTCGGTCCCTGCATCCAGATCTCGCCCGCCGCATCGCTGCCGGCGGCAACATCGCCGTCGTTCTCGTCGACCAGCACGAAGGGCTGGCGGGCCTCGGCCGTGCCGACCGGCGGATGGCGGCCATTGCGGAGGCCCTCGATATCTTCAGGGCCGACCTCGTGCATGGTGTTGACCATGGAAGTCTCGGTAGGTCCCCAGCAATTCACCAGCCGGACGGACGGGGCTTCGGTGGCCCAGGCCAGCATGTGCGGTGTCGGGAAGAAATCACCGCCGGAAATGATCTGGCGGAGCGGGCTTGCATCCGCCTCTCCGAGCAGTTCCGCCCGCACGAATGCAGAGAAGAAAGCGGGTACGGCAAAGATCGAGGTGACGTCGTGATCCCGGATCTGGGACAGCGTCGAACGCGGATCGCGAGGGTCCTCGAAGATGCTGAGCGCAATTCCCTGGACGAGGCAGCTGAGCACGTCGAACAGCGAGATGTCGTGGTGGAAAGAGGTGGCGACCCCGATCACGTCATCCGCCCGCCAGCCGACATGGGGAAGGCTCCAAGCGATGGTGTTGAGCGTGCTCGCATGGCTGCAGACCGCGCCTTTCGGCTTGCCTGTCGAACCCGAGGTGAACAGGAGATAGAGCGGATCGTCCGCCGCAACATCCACGGGTCTCACCGCCGGTCCTTCCGGCCCCGGGCCGATCAACCGGATGCCAACCGCGGATTCGGGAAGATTGCCGCCGCCCGCATCGATCCCGGCGGTGGCGCCGAGCGTCTCCAGGCAGTGCGCCAGCCTGTCAGCCGGCTGGTCGGGCGACAGCGGCGCTGCGCAGCGCCCGGTCATCGCGCAGCCGAGAAAGGCCGGCAGGAATTCGCCCCGACGGGCGATGAACAGCGGCACCGGCGCGCCTGCAGGGAAATACCCGGCCTCGCGCAGGATCGCCCTCGCATAGGCTTCCGCCTCGCGCACCAGTTCCGACCATGTCCAGCTCCGCCGGCTGTCCCGGACGATGACCCGTTCCGGTTGCCGCCGGGCGAAGGCGAGCGCCTGTTCGCAGATCTTGTTCACGGCTGGCGGATCATCCTGAGGATTCCGTCGAAGCGGCTGAATTCTTGCAGGACGGCGTCATCGGTGACGTCGACCCTGATGCCGAAATCACGCTCGATCAGCGCGGCCAGGGCCACGAGATCGAGGGAATCGAGCAGACCTTCCTCGAACAGGTCGCATTCGCCGAGGATGGCGCGCACGCCCGGGCCGTTCCGCTCGATGAAGAAGGCTTCGATGATCTGTTCTCTGTTCATGGCTCAGTACTGGATGAACGGGGTGGTTATGAAGAAGGACGGGTCGCGGTAGAACGCCTCGCCCATGGCGTCGATCGCATCGTCATAGGAATAGAGCGCGATGCCGGTCAGTCTTGACGGGTCACCAACCTGCCGGGTCAGGCCGTTCCGTTCGAACAGATCGGTCACGGGGCGGCAGGCCGCGACGAAATCGTGGCCCGGCACGTCGAGCCGGCGCAGGAAGGCGCTGTAATCGGTGCCGACATATTCCTCGCCGCGCCAGACCTCGGTCCGGAAGGCCTTGTTGAAGCGATAGGTGGCGCCGCACATCTGTTCCACGAAATGGATCATGGTGTCGCCCTGCTCGACCGGCCGGCCGACATGGAGACAGCCCGCCTTGCGGTTCATGAAGCGCATGTAGGCCGACTGGTGCCCGAAGGCGGCCTTGCCGATATTGCGCAGCCGCTCCGCATCCGGACCGAAGGCGGCGTGAGAGAACAGCGGATGATCGGAGCGCACCGCATCCGGACGGCGCATCACGTACTTGCTGACCGCCCCGAGCTTGCTCGGCGTCGAGAGCACGTCGAACCGGCCTTCCGAGGTGTAGGAGAACGTGTTGATGATCACCGTCCGGTCCCCGGCCGAGAGCTCACCGAACAGCGCATCGAGCATGGCGCCGGGGTCGGCCGCCAGGTCGTACTTCACCGCCAGACCGCGCAGATCGGCGAAGACGAACAGCGCATCGAAGCGGCCGGTGCCGACCGCCGCGCAGGCATCGGCGAGATCGTCGCGGAAGGCATCGAGGCTCATCGGCCGGTCTCGTTTTTTTCCAGCGCCGCGGAAAGTCCCTCTGCGACCAGCCGGTAGCCCTCGGCATTGTAGTGCGAGGTCGGATCCCAGAAAACCTTCTCCCAGTCGCCGGACGCGGAAAGCCAGTCCGTGGCATCGTGGGTCGGGATGCCCGCACCACGGACGGCGTCGATGACCCGCTCCTTCTCGCCCGGCCTCTCGCCATGCAGTGTCTGCCAGTTCGGCAGGTAGACGAATTCGAGCCGTCCGCCCCAGCCGGCGACCTCGTCGCGGGCCATGCCGATCACCTTGAGGAAGTCCGTCAGGTCGGCATCCGGCGGCGGCTGGTAATATTGCGGCGGCGCCAGCAGCCGCTGGCGCAGGTTGCGCAGCAGCAGTATCCGCTTCCAGAACTCCCGGCGTTCAGCAGCCTCGCGGGTCAGCGCCTGCTGTTTCAGTTGCCGGTCGATCTCCCCGCGATATCGCTCTATCTCCTGCCGGAAGCCGGGTTCGAGATATCGCTGCAGTACAGGGTGTTCCAGTTCGACGGTCAGTTCCTGCAGATCGTTGCCGTCATAGAAGAACCAGATCACCACCGGGGGCCTGCGGTCGGCGAGATAGTCGCGGATTCCGGCCAGCATCAGCAGCGGGCCGTTGCCGCTGGCGCCGAGGTTGATCGCGCCGGGACGGCTCTCGCGCAGCAGGCTTGTCATATCCTCGCCCGGCGTCACGCAGAAACCGTTGGTGTAGGAATCGCCTACGGCGGCAAGCGGCGTCGGCTGGTCCCAGACCTCGTCCGGATTGTTGAAGCCGTGCCGGTCGCTGCGGTAGATCACCCATTTCCCGCTTTCATTGCAATGCACGTTCAGGACCTGCGAAATACTGCCGAGCGGCAGGATGTCATTGCCGCCAGCGCTGACCCGGAACGCACCATGCTCGGCACTGGAACGCGGCATGAAGAAATGCGGGTGGATCGCCGGATAGGCCTCCTTGCCGTCGGCCCGCAGATCCGCGAGGACATCGAGCTTGGAGCGGGTATCGAAGGGGCGGGACCGATCGAAGCGAAAATCCTCCGGCGGCGCGACGGCAAACCAGGCTTCCGCCGCGTAGACCGCGACGAGGGCCGAGAATCCGGAAATGATCACCATCATCCGGTTCTCCGCCGAGAGCCGAAGACAGGAGAGCGCGGTCAGCGCGATCGCAGCGGGTGCCCCCAGATAGACGGCCATCTGCAGCATGTCGAAATCGCCGACCGGGTAGCGCACGATCACGAGAACAAGCACCGCGGCGGCAAGGGCGGCCGTCGCCGCAAGCAGGATGCTTGTGAAGCGTGTCATCGCGTCAGTCGACCCGCTCGGCAATGACCAGCCACTCCGCATGGATTTCGAACCGGGGCCGGTTCATCTCGGTATGTTCCATGTGAACCAGGTTGCGTATCGACCAGCCGTCGGCAAACAGGTCCTCGACCTGGTTCTTACCGTAGGCGCAGATCTGGCCGACGCCGGCGAGGCTTCCCGCGGTGACGTCATGCATCAGGCCATCCGGGTCACGCCGCGCATGGGCGTCGCGCTGAGCACTGGAGGAGCGGTCGCTGTAGCAGTTGAGATGGAAGCATCCGCCCGGTTTCAGCACCCGGCGTATTTCCGCGATCGCCTTGCGGATCGCCCAGCCCGGCGTCTGCGACAGGGCCGCGCGGTCGATCGCCATGTGGAAGGTGGAATCGTCAAAAGGCAAAGCGGTGAAGTCCCCGACCCGCAGGTCGCCTTTCAGGCCGTCGGCCTCGAAACGGCGGCGGGCGAAGGCGATGGCGCTGTCGCTGCCGTCGATGCCGGTGACGTCGAACCCCTCGCGGGCGGCGAACCAGAGATTGTTGCCGGCGCCGCAGCCGACCTCCAGCACCCGGGTTTCGGGGATCGGCACGTCACCTGGCCGGTCGAGGAACATGAAGCGGACCACCGTGTCGAACGGGTAGCGGTTGGTGTGTCGTCCCGCCGCGTAGAGGTCTTCCCAGCAGGCGTCGAAGGAAGCCTGCCCGTCCTGTCCGGCATCCGTCATGTTCCGGTCTTCCTCGGTTCCCGTCATCCCCGGTCTTCCACGATGAGCCCGGCTGCGTACAATTTCGCCGCCGCCGGGGCAAGGCCGAGCGCGCTGCGCTTGTGCGCATCGGCGATGGCGATCATGTCCATGCTGCCGTCGGCGTAGCCGAGCACGGCGGACAGCGCCTCGACATCGGCGTCGAGATGGTTGCGGCCGCCCATCGAGGGATAGAGGCCGCGGCGGCCGAGTTGCGGCTCGCCGGCGCGCAGCGTCGAGCGCCAGGAGCGGTTCATCTCCAGCGTCCGGATGATCTTGCAATAGATGTCGAACGCGGCCGCGAGATGTTCCGGCCGTACGAAATCCAGGTCGTCGAGCGAGGTGTGGTACTCGGCATAATCGTGGTACTTGCTGCGCATCAGTGACCCGACCGGAAGGCCTGCGCCGGGCGAGCACCATTGCCGTTCGTCGCTGGCGCGCCGCGTGTGGTCGAGCACCCGGTAGGGCCGCCCGTCATGGGCGAGCACGTTGAGTGCGGCGCGGTCGGCGAGCGAGTTGCCGTGGCGGGATTCGAGGTAGGTGAAATCGTCCGGCCCGCCGGTGCAGACCACCTGGTAGCCGGCGATCGTCTTCGCCTTCATGTGGTCGAGATGCCGGTCGAGATAGGCGACCGCCCCGATGGTTTCCGGCAGGAAGGCAAGCCGGTAGGTATAGCGCCGCTCCGGCAGGCCCATCAGCCAGAGGCCAAGCGCCAGCACGGTAACCGGCCCCGACAGTTCGTTGTTCGCCATCGAGGGGTGGCAGATGTTGGTCGCCAGCAGCACTTCCTCGTCGCTGTCGCCCGGGATTACCCAATCGGCCAAGGTCAGTGACCCCGGCGCGAGCGTGGCATCGATCACCGCGCGGTAGGAGCCGGGCTTCAGCGCCTGCAATTGCCGGTCGGTCAGGCAGAAACCCCAACGCCGGGCGTAATAGGAGGTGAGATAGGGGATCGCGTCCGGCTGATCGGGCAGCGAATGCAGGTGCGGGCGGAGCTCGTCGAGGGTGAAGGTCGCATCGACCGGCTCGCTGTAGCCGAGTACATGCAGGTTGTTGGCCCGGAAATCGATGACCCGGTTGCCGGCATCGTCGGCGACGTAGCCGTCGCGGATGCTCCATTCGTCGGGCACGATCCAGTCGAGCACCTGCGTGCCCGAGGCGACTTCGTACATCCCGATGGGCGCCAGTTCCTGCAGGATGCGGAAGCTTTCGCGCACGCCCTCGCCGGTCAGGCTGCGGCAGATCGGGAACAGCCGGCGCATCAGGTCATGCATCGACGCGCCGGCGGCCTCGGGGGTCTCGACGGAGAAGCCGTTCATCGTCGCCTCAGGCATCGACCGGCCTTGCGATGACCGCGAAGAAGGCGCGGAACAGCCGGATGTTGGCGCGCAACGCCCGGTCGAAACGGGGCGCGTCGGCACGCGGCCTTCCGGCGACCGGGATCTCCGTGAACTTTCCGCCGCGACGGATGGTGTTCAGCGCCAGTTCCGTGCCGATGGAGCCGGTATGGTCGAAGCCGCCATTCGCCACGAAGGCTTCCCGGCGATAGCCCTTCATGCCGCAATAGATGTCGGAGACGCCGTAGAGCGCGCGGGCGAGCCAGCCGATCACGATCTCGGCGAAGCGCTGCTTGCGTGGGCGCACGCCGAGCGCCAGCGGGATTGCCGGGTCGCCGAGCGCGTCGGCGAAACGGGAGAGGATTGCCGGGTCGTGCTCGCCGTCCGCATCCATGGTGACGACCGCCTCCGCACCTTCGGCGAAGGCTCGGGTGACACCGGCCGCCAGCGCCCCGTCATAGCCGAGATTGGTCGCCGCGCGGTGGACGGTCGCGCCGGCCTCCTCGGCCAGCCGGGCGGTGTCGTCTTTCGAGCCGTCATCGACCACCAGCACGCGGGCATGCAGGGTGGCCGCCGTGACCACGCCGGCGATGGTCCGGGCCTCGTTATAGGCCGGAATGACCACGGTCAGGCGAGATCCGTCCATTTGACATGTTCCCCCGCCTTCACCGGCGCGGCGAGCTTGCGGCCGACGATATTGTCGATCTCGTAGGGCGGCAGCGCGTCCGGCGGGCAGGGCCTGAGCGGCTGCAGGTCATCCTCGGCCAGCACATGGCCGGCGGCGAGATCGCCCTTCGCGCGGAGGCAGCGGCGCTGGATGATGACGGTGTCCCTCTCGTTCGCCTCGATCCGCTTCACCCCGTCGCCGAGGGAAAGTTCGAGTTCCCGGGTGCGGTCGACCATCTCGCGCCAGGTCTTCGGGTTCATGGCGAAATGGTGATCCGGGCCGACGCGGGAATTGTCGTCGGTGAAATGCTTCTCGACCACCCGCGCACCCAGCGTCACCGCGCCGAGCACGGTGGCATGGTCGGAGGTGTGGTCGGAGAGCCCGAGGATCATGCCCGGCCATTTCAGGGCGAAGGCGCGCAGCGCGTTCAAATTGACGTAGCGGAAGTTCTCGAGGTCGCCGGTATAGTTGGTATTGCACTGCAGGAGGCCGATGGCCGGGTTCTCGTCGGTGATGCAATCGACCGCGCGTTCGACATCCTCCATCGACGACGCGCCGGTCGCGAGGAAGACAGGCAGGCCCTTCGAGGCGATACGCCGGAGCGCCGCCGGCCAGGTGATGTCGCCGGAACCGACCTTGTAGGCGGGTACGACCGAGGCGAAATTGTCGATCGCCTCGAAATCGTAGGGCGTGGTCATGAACATGATGTCGGCCTGCTTGCAGGTCTCGACAAGAATGTCGGTCCAGTCGCGCGGACAGTGGTAGTCCTCGTAGATCTCGAACACCGATTTCTTCCAGCCGGACTGGTGGCTCTGCTGCGAGCCGAGCGAGCGGAAACCGACGTCCGAGACGATGTCCTTGGCGAGGAAATGCTGGAACTTGGCGACGTCGGCACCGGCTTCCTTCGATTTCCAGATCAGGTCCTTGGCGCGCTCGATATCGCCGTCATGGTTGGCGGCCAGATCGGCGATGAAGAATGTCGGTGCATCGAGGGCGATCCGGCGGTTGCCGACCATGTATTCGGTTGCATATTTCACGTTGCTTTCCTCACTTCCCGCGCAAGATTGTCGATAACCCCGGCCAGCCCCGGCAGGGCGTGGCCGAGGGCGGTTTCGGCCTGGACGACGTCGAGACCGAGGCTGTCGGCCCGGCGGACGGCGAGCGATCTGACGCTGCCGGTTGCCGCGTGGTCGAGCGGATGGCCGATGGCCGCCGCGATGCCGCCGAGCAGCGCCTTCTTGGAGAAGACATCGCGGCTGGCGAGGTTGTACAGACCGCGCGCACCCGCTTCCAGCAGGTCGAAGGC
>JAVKCR010000202.1:0-7112 GCA_040222645.1 Rhodospirillales bacterium | reverse complement strand
GGGGCCGGGCAGATGACAGTGTTGCAGCAGATGGCGGAGCGGATTGCGGCGATCGCGTCATCGGATTTGCCGCCCGAGTTGCTCCATGCCGCGCGGCGGGTAACGGTGGACTGGTTCGCGGCAACCGTGCCCGGTTCGGTGGAAGCACCGGCAACTTTGTTGCGCGAGGGGCTGGCGGATGAACTCGGTCACGGGCGGGCGACGCTGCTGCCGGACGGGATGGCGGTTCCGGCTCGGACGGCGGCGCTGATCAATGGCACCGCGTCGCATACCATCGAGTATGACGATATCTACAAGCCCGGCATCTATCATCCCGGCTCGCCGGTGATCGCCGCCGTCCTGGCGACGGCGCAGGCGACCGGGGCCAGCGGAGACCGCTTCCTGCGCGGGGTGATCTGCGGCTACGAGATGTCCAACCGCGTTGCCGAGGCGATCCAGCCGTCGCATTACGAATTCTGGCATACCACCGGTACGGTCGGCGCGATCGGCGCCGCAGCCGGGGCCGCCACCGTGCTGGGTCTGCCGGCGGAGCGCATCGCCCATGCAATTGCCACGGCGACGACCTTCGCCAGTGGATTGCAGCAGGCCTTCCGGGCCGACGCGATGACCAAACCGCTGCATGCCGGCCATGCCGCCGACGTCGGCGTGATGGCGGCCTTTGGCGCCCGGTCCGGCGTTACCGGGGCGCTGGACATTCTCGAAGGCCCCGTCGGGTTCGGGGCGGCGATGACGAAGGGTGTCGACTGGAACCGCGTGATCGGCAGGCTGGAGGAAGGCTTCACGACGCTGCAGATGAGCCAGAAGAACCACACCTGCTGTGGTCATACCTTTGCGGCCATTGACGGCGTCCTGGCATTGCGGGCGGCCAACGGGCTGAAATCCGAGGATATCGCGAAGATCCGGGTTGGCACCTACGGCAAGGCGCTCGATGTCTGTGCGACCACCGATCCGCAATCGCCCTACCAGGCGCGCTTCAGTCTCTCCTATTGCGTTGCAGCGGCAATGGTGACCGGCGCCTGCCGCCTCGCGGCCTTTGCGCCGGAACGGCTGGGCGATCCCGCGATCCGGGCGCTGATGCAGCGCGTCGAGGCGCATGTCGACGCGGCAGCCGACAAGGCGTTCCCCTCGAAACGTTCGGCGACAATCGAGATCGAGACCAACGACGGGCGGACATTGTCGCATTATTCCCCGACGCGCCGGGGCGATCCGGACGATCCGCTGTCGGATGACGAAGTGACCGACAAGCTGGTTGATCTTTCGACACCTGTCATCGGCGCGGACAAGGCGGCCGCGCTCTCCCGCAGGCTCTGGGCGCTGGATGGCGATGCCGTCATGTCGGAACTGTTCGGCGGTTACGGCAAGGCTGCCTGATCAGCCGGCCCGGAATTCCCGGGGTTTCGGGTCCATCGGCAGCCTGACGGTGGCGGCGGTGCCGGCACCGGGTTCGCTGTCGAGTTCGAACGTTCCGCCATGGGCCGCGGCCAGCGCCTCGACGATGCTGAGACCGAGACCGGTGCCCTGGTGGGTGCGCGCCATCACGTGCTCCACCTGCTCGAACGGTTCCAGTACGCGCTGGATATCTTCTTTCGGAATGCCGATACCGGAATCAGTCACCTTGATGACCACATGGTCCCCGTCCTGCCGGGTCGCTATCGTGACCTTGCCGCCTGACGGTGTGAACTTGATCGCGTTGGAGACGAGGTTGACGAGAATCTGCAGCAGGGCCCGGGAATCCGAATGAAAACCGTTGATGTCCTGCGACATGTCGATGTCGAGATCGATATCGTTCTCGTGGGCTTCCCGCTCGAAGAGGCGGATGCAACGGGAGACGATTTCCTGGGGATTCGTCTGCTCGAACTGGGGCGTCCAGGTCTCCGATTCGACCTTTGACAGGTCCAGGATATCGTTGATCAGGTTCAGCAGATGTTCGCCGCTGGAATGAATATCCCGCAGATACTCGGAGTATTTCTCATGACCGAGGGGGCCGTAGATCCCGGCGAGGCTGGCTTCCGAGAAGCCGATGATCGCGTTCAGCGGGGTGCGGAGTTCATGGCTCATCGACGCCAGGAATTCCGACTTCGCCCGGTTGGCGTGTTCCGCCTGGTCTCTGGCCTCACGCAACTCGATCTCGCGTTGCCGTTCCTTGGTGATGTCTTCACCGGTGCCGAGATAGCCGGTCACGGCGCCCCGGGTGTCGAAAACCGGTCGCGCATGCATGCGGATAAAGAGGCGTTCGTCATCGGCGCCGAGGAAACTGACGATGAAATTGCGGACAGGCAGCCCGTCCCGGATGATCTCCCGCAGGGTCGTGTTGTCGAGATGCAGCCGTTCCCGGATCGGCAGATGCCCGACCTCCACGCCTTCGACCTCTTCCGGGCGCAGGCCGGAAAGTTCGTAGAAGCGTGAGGAGAAATGCCGGTAGCGCATGATGCCGGCCTCGTCGTAGGCGGCTTCCCAGAACCAGTCCGAACTGATTTCCGTGAAGGTCCGGAACCGTACCTCGCTTTCGGCCAGGCGCTTCTCGATGGCCTTGTTCGCGGTGATGTCGGTAGCGACCGACACCAGGCCGCCATCCGGGGTCTGGCTTTCCGATACGCTGATCCAGACCCCTGACGGCGTTCGTGTCTCGAAACGCTTCATAGGTTGCAGCGACGTGTAGCTGGCCTCCCCGAGGTCCAACGGGCGATAGAGCTTGCCGGTCCGTTCATGATAGGCGCGCCGCATCTCCGCAACGGAAACACCAGGCTCCACGATGTCGGCGATCTCGTGGTAGATATCGAGGAATCTCTGGTTGCAGGCGATCAGGCGCCCGTCGGGTCCGACAAGCCGAAAGGCGGAATCCATGCTTTCAATGGCATTGCGGAGGATCTCGCGGCTTTGCCGGACCTGCTCCTCTATCAGTTTCCGTTCCGTGATGTCCTGGGAAACCCCGCTGGCCCGGACGGGGGTGCCTTCCTCGTCGTAGAAGAACTGCCTGTGACTCGATATCCAGCGAATTTCGCCGTCCCGGCGCTTGATCCTGAAATCCGCCCATTGCTCGTCGAGTTTCCGGGAAAACCCTTCTACTACCAGGGCGTGCTTGCTCTCGACTTCGTCCGGCAGCAGATGAGACCGAAACAGGTCACGGGTCGGTTCTATCTCCCCGGGCTCATATCCGTAGATGCGGTATTGTTCGTCAGACCATTCGAGTTTCTGGTCCGTGATCGAGAAGGTCCAGACGCCGAGACGGTTGAAGCGGAAGATCTCTGCCGGTGCATTGTCGCTTCTGCGGAGAGCTTCGCCGGTTACCGTCACATCGGTTATGTCGGTCCGGAACGCGACAAGGTGCCCGTCCGGCAGCAGGTTCTCCTCGATCAGGAAAAATCGTCCATCAAGGCTGCGCTTGGTGAAACGCACGAAGGTCGTGCCGGAAGCACGGCAGCGCGGGCGCCTGGATTCGGCGTCTATCTTGAACCCCTTGCCGCTGCGCTGGCCGGTGTCGACGACTTCGGCGAAGCTTCTGCCCACGAGTTCTTCCGGCTCGGCACCGTACAAGGCGGCAAAGCTTGCATTGCAGGCCACAACCCTGTCATCCGGCGAATAGAGAACGCATCCGCCCGGGAAGTAGTTCAGGATCTGGCGGATGAGGTTGACAGTCCGGCTGGCAGCCGACGGTTGCGAACCCGTGATATCACGCAGTATCACGCAGCCACCGCCGTTTCCAAGCGGCTGGCGGATACGCTTGAACAGCCTGCCGTCCTTTGAGAAGTGCTGGCTGACTTCCTGTTTCCGAAGCTTGCGTATTCTCTCCAGTTCAGAAAGCTGGCCAGCGCGGTTCGTCACGATCCCGATCCGGCCATATTGCCGGGAAAGGTCGAACAGGTCGTGAAAACTCATGCCGACGTGAATTCTGTCCGGATCGACGTCGTAGAGCCGCTTGTACCGGTCATTCACGTAGGTCACGTTGAGATCGCTGTCCCACGCGCACGCCGCGACATCTACGAGGTCGAAGATCTCGAGCAGATCTGCCGATCCAAGCGGCGATATGTCAGTTTCGATCAAGTTGACGCCCTGTCGTGACAGGCTCCCGAGACTCCTGCTTGCCGGATGCCCCCTTTCCGGCGAGTCTGCAAAGCCAGTTCACGATCACATTTTGCCACGATTCCCCCTGATGTTAAGGTACCAGTCGATGCGAATAAACCTCCGCGCATATAAGCATTTGTACGGATGGCCTTCATGACGGCTCCTGCTCTTGACGGGATCGTCGTCCTCGACCTCTCGCGCGTCCTGGCCGGGCCGTGGTGCGGCATGGTGCTGGGCGATCTCGGCGCCCGTGTGATCAAGGTGGAGAACCCCGCCGGCGGAGATGACACCCGCAAGTGGGGACCTCCCTATGCCGGCGGCGAAGCGGCCTATTACCTCTGCGCAAACCGCAACAAGCTGAGCCTGGCCGCGGACTTCAAGGACCCCGAAGGGCTGGATATCGTCCGGCAGCTTGCCCGCCGGGCCGACGTTCTGATCGAGAATTTCAAGCTCGACGGACTGAAGAAGTTCGGTCTCGATTACGATACCCTCGCGGCCGAGAATCCCGGTCTCGTCTATTGCTCGATATCCGGGTACGGCCGAACCGGCAGCCGGGCGGCGGAACCGGGCTACGACTTCGTCATCCAGGCGGAAGGCGGCCTGATGTCGGTTACCGGCGAGGCGGATGGCGAACCGCAGAAAGTCGGTGTCGCGATCGCCGATCTCTTTACCGGCGCGTCGTCGGCGCAGGCCGTGCTCGCCGCGCTCTATGCGCGGCAGACGACCGGCAGGGGGCAGCATATCGATATGGCGCTGCTGGATTGCCAGATCGCCATGCTGGCCAATGTCGGCTCGTCCTGCCTGGTCACCGGCGAACCGGCGAAGCGTTACGGCAACGCCCACGGGACGGTGGTGCCCTACCAGGCTGTCGAGGCGTCGGACGGGTATTTCGTCATCGCGATCGGCAATGACGGGCAGTTTGCCCGGCTGAGCCGCGACGTGCTCGGCCGGCCCGATCTCGCCGCCGACGAACGCTTTGCCGGCAATCCCGGCCGCATCGTCAACCGCGAGGCGCTGCTGATCGAGCTGGCGGCCGAGTTCCGCAAGCAGCCGCGCGATCACTGGATCGCGGTGATGCGGCGCTTCGGCCTGCCGGTCGGCCCGATACGCGGTGTCGACGAGGCGCTGGCGGCGCCGGAAGTGGCGGAACGCGGCATGGTCCGGACCGTGCCGCACCCGACCGCGGGCGAAGTGCGCCTCGCCGGTTCGCCGCTCAAGCTCTCGGGCACGCCGGTGGTCGACCCGGTTGCGCCGCCGCTGCTCGGCCAGCACAGCCTCGCCGTGCTGCGCGCCGATCTTGGCTGGAGCGAGGAACGGGCATCGGACTATTGCCGCCGGATCGGGGTTCCGGGCTGACAGCCGGGACCGGAACCTACGGGGCGACGGCCCTGACGACGCCGATCATCGCGTCGCGGCCCACCAGGTCCGCCAGCTGTTCCGGGTTGAGGTCGTCTGTGCCCGCGGGCCGTTCCGGAATCACGATATAGCGGAGATCCGCCGTCGAATCGTGCACGCGCACCTCGACGTCATCGGGGATTGCCGTGCCGAATTCCTTCAGCACCTCGCGGGGTTCGCGGACGGTTCGAGCCCGGTAGTTGCGGCTCTTGTACCAGTCCGGCGGAACGCCGAGCAGCGGCTTCGGATAGCAGGAGCAGAGCGTGCAGACGACGACGTTGTGAACCTCCGGCGTGTTCTCGACGGCGTAGAGCACGGTTCCGCCCATCTCGATGCCGTATTCCGCGATCGCCGCGTTGGCGTCGCTCAGCAGCAATTCCCGGAAGGCGGGGTCGGTCCAGGCCCTTGCGACGATCTCGGCGCCCTTGCGGGGCGAGCGGCTGTCGATGGCCTCGACGCCGCGGCGGAACTCGTCGGCGGTGAAGATGCCCTTCTCGAGAAGCAGTTCGCGGATCGCCATCTCCTCGATGGCGAAATCGTCGAGGCTGTCTTCCTCATCGGGCTGGAAGGTCGTCGCGTGGTCGTGTCCGTCATGCGGCATGGCTGCTCTCCTTTTCCGGCGCCTCGAGCCAATGCTCGTATATCTCGATATCGATGCTGTCGGAGGCCGGCCCCGAATAGTCGCCCCACGTTTCGCGCTGGTTGAAGCGGATTCGGTAAAGCACCTGCTTCGGCAGGCCGTCGCCGAATACCGACAGCGATTCCGGATTGCCGAAAGCGCCGATGATGTCCACCACCCTGCCGGTCTTGCCGCGGATGTAGAACGGCGTGCGGATATGGCCTTTCGGATAGTCGGCCCGGATGCGGACATGGTCGCCGATCTGGAATTTCGAGTTCATCGGGGGTCCTCCGCGAGTCCGAGCCGGGCGCGTATCTCCGCCTTGCGGCGGTCGATTTCGTCGGCCGAAAGCAGCTTCCTGTCGATCACCACGCTGCGGATGGCGGTGATCCATTTCTGGTAATAGGTATATGATTCGTACTCGGCCCGGCCCATGTTCTCGATGGCATGGCGCAGCACGTCGGAACGCATGATGCGCCGCTTGTCGTCACCGAGGATGTTGCGCAGCGTATCGGTGCGCTTTTCCCACGGCGCCAGCACATGTTCCGTCATGTCTATGGCGCCGCCGGGCAGACCGCCGAGGTCATGATATCCGCGGTGGGGTTCGTTCGTCTTGTCCGACATGCTTCATTCCGACCGTCATTGATGTTCGGGGCATGATAGCCAAACGCTCCCGTCGGCGGAAGCCTTCAACCGGCTCGAAATTTCACAGGGAGGCGAAGCAGGCGGGCGGTGTCTTGATCAGGCCGTATCCGAACACCGGATCCTTCCCGGGCGACCCGAGATCGACGGCTGTCGGCCTGAGTATTTCACGGAGCCTGGCCGAATCGATCTTGCCGCTCCGGGCAATCTCCGCGGCGGCCAGCGCGGTGACGAAGGGGGCGGCAAAGGATGTGCCGTCCTGGTACTTGCCGCCGCCGGGCACCGCGGTCCAGAGCCTGACCCCGGGCATGGCGAAATCGATATACTCGCCCCGGTTGGCGTGAACGTAGACTTTCGCGTCGTGGTTCAGCGCGGTGACCGCGATGGTCGCGTC
>JAVKCR010000201.1:0-9459 GCA_040222645.1 Rhodospirillales bacterium | reverse complement strand
GATCTCGGGCCGCGCGCCGGCGCCGAGGCCGTGCGTCACGCTCACGCCGAGCTGGATGCGGCGATCAGTCCGGGCCTGGGCCATGGCCTGGGCATCGGTGTTCGCCACGACGAACTCGACCCCCTCAAGCTCCGACTCGATCATGTTGTTGACGGCATTGCCGCCGGCGCCACCGACGCCGATCACGGTAATGCGTGGCTTGAGGTGTGACTCGACTTCCGGGACCGACAGATTGATGGGCATGCTAAACCTCCGTTGGGAAGATCGGGATTTTCTGTATTTCCCTACTCTTCGATTCGCCTGAAGACTTTATAGAATGGTTTGGTTAATTAAAAGTTTTCGCGCAACCAAAGCCCGAATTTACCAAACACATTACTTGCTTCTCTTTTCGTTTTTCGCTGAATCGCGCGGATTTCCGGGCGTTCCCTTGACAAGTAACTTACCAGCCCTGCACAGGCCGAGAAGGCCGGTCCGCTGGCAATCTCGGCGAGACCATCGACGTGAATCGGCCTTCCGAGTCGCAATTGCTTGTCGAGGATCTGGGATCCGACCTCCCGGAGTCCCTGCAACTGGCTCGCCCCGCCGGTCAGCACGACGCGGCGGCCGGCGACCGGTTCGAGACCGGAATCATGGATCTTGGCGCGGACGATCTCGAAGATCTCCTCGATGCGCGGGCGGATGATCCGGCCGAGCATGGAGCGCGGCACCTGGTTGGAGGCGCGGTCCTCGTCCTCGCCGACCAGCGGCACCTGCAGGATCTCGCGTTCGTCGGATGGCGAGGGCAGCGCGCTGCCGTAGAGCGTCTTGAGGCGCTCGGCATGGCTGATGGTGGTGGAGAGCCCGCGGGCGATATCGTTGGTCACATGCCCGCCGCCGACCGATGCCGAATCGACGAAGACCAGTTCGCCGTCGACGAAGACGGAAACCGTGGTGCAGCCCGCGCCCATGTCGATCAGGGTGACGCCAAGCTGCTTCTCGTCCTCGGTCAGGCAGGCCAGCCCGGCCGCGAGCGGGGAGGAAACGAAGGCCTCGATCTCGAGGTGGCTGCGCTGCACGCAGGTCGCCAGGTTGCGGATGGCGCTGCCGTTCGCGGTCACCACATGCACGTCGACGCCCATCTTGTCGCCGAACATGCCGCGCGGATCGCGGATGCCGCCGACCCCGTCGATATTGTAGCCGACCGGGATGGTATGGACGATCTCGCGGTCGAAATCATCATGGTGACTGCGCCATTCGCGGAGCAGCCGGTCGACGTCGTTGTCACCGATCTCGTGCCCGGCGACGGAAACCTCCATGCCGTAGAGACGCGATTCCTGCTGGCCGCCGGAGAGATTGACCACCACCTCGGTGATCCGTTCGCCGGCCATCTGTTCGGCGGCATGCACCGCCGCGCAGATCGATTCCTCGGCGGCATCCATGTCCACGACAACGCCGCCCCGAACGCCCTTCGAGAGCTGGTGACCGACGCCGACGATCTGCTGGCGGCCCTTCTCCGAGAGATGGGCGATGAAACAGCAGACCTTGGACGTGCCGACGTCAAGAGTGGCAACAGTACCGGTGCGTTGTCTGGTGGCGGCCAAGTTATTCGGTTCCCCGTTGAATTGCGGTCAGGTGTCTTCGCCGCCCTTGAGGACGGGCTGTTTTTCTTCGTCAGTCTCGTTCACCAGCCTGACCACGAGTCGGTCCGGGGTGCGCAGGTCGATGATGCTGACGTCGCGTGAGAGAATGTTGTGATCGCGCTGCAAAGAGGCGAACCAGGCCCAGGCCTTTTCCGGATGTTCGTCCGGCAGGCGTATTTCGACGCCTTTCTGCGCGTCGTCGATGAACAGGTTCCAGCGCCGCTTGCCGACCAGCACCGCGGCGCGGACACGTTCCGCCAGCAGTTTCTCGGATTTCAGCATGGCGAGCAGATCGCGGGTGCGCGCCGGCGCACCGTCACCGACGACGATCGGCAGATGCGACCAGCCGCCGATGTCGGACCGGTTGATCACCGCCCCGTCGGTATCGACCAGCGCGAACCTGCCCTTGTTCTGCCAGATGGCGACGGGGGCACGTTCGGAAAGCTGGATATGAACGAGATCGGGCAGGCGGCGCTCGACCACGGCGCTGCGGACCCAGCCGATGGATTCGAGGCGGTCGCGGGCGGCTTCCAGGTCGATGCCGAGGATCGGTGCGCCCTGGCTGGCGCCCAGCGCCGCAAAGACATCGGCGCGCGGGGTGCGCAGGCGACCTTCGACGGTCACCCGCTGCAGGGTGAGACCGGCGGAGGCGGTGAGGCCGAGGGCGCCGTTGCGGGCGGCGTCCAGCGCCTCGCCCGGATATCCCTTGAGCACGGCGTAGGTGCCGCCAGCGCCGGCGACCGCCAGCAGCGACGCGGCAATGCCGCCGCGCACCAGCCAGTAGCGCAGCCCCGATTCCTTCTTCGGCGGCCGCGCCTTGCGAGCGCGATGCGCTTCCGCCCGGGTCGTCTCCTTCTTTCCGGGCTTGGCTCTGCCGATCAGGCGTCGCATGCGGCGTTCTCCACCATCCAGCTCACGAGTTCCACAAAATCGATGCCGTCGAACAGGGCCTGTTCGGGCACCAGGGATGTCGGGGTCATGCCCGGCTGGGTATTGATCTCGAGGATGTAGAGCTGGTCGGTTTCCGGGTCATAGCGGAAGTCCGACCGGCTCACCCCGCGGCAACCCAGCGAGCGATGCGCCAACAGGGCCAATCTTTGCACCTCTTTGGTTAAGTCTTCGTCAATCGGCGCCGGCAGAATGTGGGTCGAACCACCGGATTCGTACTTGGCGTCATAATCGTAGAAGGCGCGGTCGGTCAGCACCTCGGTGACCGGCAGGGCGTGATCGCCCATCACGCCGACGGTCAGCTCGCGGCCAGGAATGAATTTCTCCACCATCACCAGTCCTGAATAGGGCCAGTAATTGTCGGAGAAGGTCAGCATGTCGTCGCGGGAACGCACGATCTGCACCCCGATCGAGGAACCCTCGTTGATCGGTTTCACCACGAAGGGGATGTCGATGGTGGCGCCGGCCAGCAATTCCTCGCGGCTGCAGATGACATCCGGGGCGACCGGGATGCCGGCGGCGGCGAAAACCCGCTTCGCCATCGGCTTGTCGATGGCCAGCGCCGAAGCCAGCAGGCCGGAATGGGTGTAGGGAATCTGCAGGTAGTTGAGGATGCCCTGGATGTTGCCGTCTTCGCCGTAGGGGCCGTGCAAAGCGTTTAAGCAGACATCCGGCTTCGGCGTCAGCGCGTCCTTCAGCGCGGCGACATCGCGGCTCACGTCGATGCGGATGACCTCGTAGCCCCCCTTCTCGAGTGCGTTCGCACATTCCCTGCCCGATGACAGCGACACGTCGCGCTCCGCAGAGAATCCGCCCATCAGGACGGCAACCTTCTTGCTCATCTCGTCTGCTCCCTTGCCGGTTCGCCGAGTCGTCTGATTTCCCACTCAAGCTCGATGCCGCTGGTCTCGAGCACCCGGCGGCGAACCTCCTCGCCGAGCGCCTCGATATCGGCGGCAGTGGCCTTGCCGGTATTGAGCAGGAAGTTGCAATGCTTCTCCGACACCATCGCGTCGCCGATGCGAAGGCCCCGGCAGCCGGCGGCATCGATCAGGGCCCACGCCTTCCCGCCGTCCGGATTCTTGAAGGTCGAACCGCCGGTGCGCATCTTGACCGGCTGGGTGTCGTTGCGCGCGCGGTCGATCTCGTCCATCCGCGCCCGGATCGCGTCCCGGTCATCAGACGCGCCCCGCAGGGTGGCGGCGGTGAAGATCCAGTCCGCTGGCGCCGAGCAATGGCGGTAGGTCATGTCGAGCGCGGCAAGCGCGGGCTCATGCCGCACCCCCCGCCGGTCGATGGCGACGACGGAGACCAGCACATCCTTCATCTCGCGGCCATAGGCGCCGGCATTCATCCGGACGGCCCCGCCGACGGTGCCGGGAATGCCGGTGAGGAACTCGAGCCCGCCGATACCGGCCCGCTGCGCGGCGAGCGCGACATTGCGGTCAGCGGAGACACCGCCCGCGGTGACCGTGCCGCCATCGGTATCGATCGAGGCGAACGTCTTGCCGAGGCGGATCACCACGCCGCGGATGCCGCCATCGCGGATCAGCAGGTTCGAGCCGACGCCGAGGGTGGTTACGGGGATGCCTGCATCGAGACCGGCAAGGAATTCCGCGAGGTCGTCCTCGTCCGCCGGCCGGAACAGGATGTCGGCCGGTCCGCCGGTACGGAACCAGGCGAGCTTCGCGAGATCGGCGTCGATTTCGATCTTGCCGCGCACGGACGGAAGGCTGTCGCGCCAGTCAGGTTTCATGACGGGCACCAACGACCAAGTATCCGTCATCCTGGGGCGACCGCAGGTCGAGCCCGGGATCTCGGGCATTCACCTTGGACTCAGGAGATCCCGGGCTCCGCCTGCGGCGGCCCCAGGGTGACTGGAGTAGAAGACCGGTGCGCATCGCACCCATAGGAAACTGTACGCTTCGAACCTCGCTCTGCCGGGCCTCGATCACCTCAGGCCCCGGCGGCATCGCCGTCGGCGAGTTGGCCGGGCAGCGCGTTCGCCCACTGGCTGATCGATCCGGCGCCGAGACAGACCACGAGATCGCCGGGCTTGGCGAGCGTGCGCACCATGTCGGGCAGCGCGTCGGGACCGTCGAGCGGCATCGCCTTGCGGTGGCCGCGCATCCGGAGCCCCTCGACCAGCGCATCGCGGCTGATGCCTTCGATCGGGGCCTCTCCGGCGGGATAGACATCGGCGACGACCACCGAATCGGCGTCGTTGAAACAGGTGCAGAAACCCTCGAACAGGTCGCGCAGCCGGGAATAGCGGTGCGGCTGGACCACGGCGATCACGTTGCCGGCCGAGGCTTCGCGGGCCGCCTTCAGCACGGCGGATATCTCTACCGGGTGGTGGCCGTAATCGTCGATCACGGTGACCCCGTTCCACTCGCCGGTGCGGGTGAAACGCCGCTTCACGCCGGAGAAATTCTCGAGCGCCTTGCGGATGACGGCCTCCGACAGACCCATCTCGCAGGCGATGGCGACGGCGGCGAGCGCGTTCTGCACGTTGTGGCGGCCATACATCGGCAGCCTGAGTTCGGTCATGTGATGGGTCTGCGTGCCGTGACGGTCGGAAACCGTCACGTCGAAGCGCGCACCGCCCGGCCCGATCTCGATGTTGATCGCGCGGACGTCCGCCTGCGGGGTGAGGCCGTAGGTGACGATCTTGCGGTCGGAGACGCGCGGGATCATCGACTGCTCTTCCGGATGGTCGACGCAGAGCGCGGCGAAGCCGTAGAACGGGATGTTGGCGACGAAGCTGTCGAAGGCGTGCTTCAGGTTGTCGAAATCGCCGTAATGGTCGAGATGTTCCGGGTCGATGTTGGTGACCACGGCGATCGTCGCCGGCAGCTTGAGGAAGGAGCCGTCGCTCTCGTCGGCCTCCGCCACCATCCATTCGCCCTCGCCGACCCGCGCGTTGGTGCCGTAGGCATTGATGATGCCGCCATTGATCACCGTCGGATCGAGGTCGGCGGCGTCCAGCATGGCGGCGACAAGCGAGGTCGTGGTGGTCTTGCCGTGCGTGCCGCCAACGGCGATCGCCCATTTCAGGCGCATCAGCTCGCCGAGCATCTCGGCCCGGCGCACCACCGGCACGAGGCTGGCGCGGGCCGCGACCACTTCCGGGTTGTCCGCCTTCACCGCCGACGAGACGACGACCACCGCTGCATCGCCGAGATTCTCGGCGCGGTGGCCGATCTCGATCTCGATGCCGAAGGTGCGCAGACGCTGGACGTTGGCGCTGTCGGCGATGTCGCTGCCCTTCACGCGATAGCCGAGCTGGTTCAGCACCTCGGCGATGCCGCTCATGCCGATGCCGCCGATGCCGACGAAATGGATCGCGCCGATGGTCAGCGGAATGGTTCTCATGCAGCGTGCCTTTCGCCGTTGGTGCCGATCAGTTCCTCGACCATGTCCGCCAGGCGTTCCGCCGCGTCGGGCCGGCCGGCGCGCGCCGCACAGGCGGCGGAGGCGGCAAGCGCGGACGGCGACGAGAAGAGCTGGGTAAGACGCTCGGTCAGCGCCTCGATGGTGAAGCCGGGCTGCGGGATAAGCCATCCGCCGCCCGCCTCGTCAAGGGCATGGGCGTTGGCGGTCTGATGGTCGTCCACCGCATGGGGATAGGGCACCAGGATCGCCGGGCGACCGGCCGTGGTCAGTTCGGCAACCGTCGAGGCGCCGGCCCGGCAGACCAGCAGATGCGCATCCGCCAGCCGTTCCGGCAGGTCGGCGAAGAAGGCTTCGACTTCTGCGGTCACGCCGCTTTCGGCATAGGCCTTGCGGACGTCGTCCAGCGCCTCGGGCCGCGCCTGCTGGGTAACCCGCAGCCGCGCCTTCAGCGCAGGCTCCAGCGCAGCGACCGCCCGGGGCAGCACTTCGCCCAGCACCGCCGCCCCCTGGCTACCGCCGGTCACCAACAGGCGAAGCTCGCCCGCCATCGACGGGAACGGACGGTTGCGGACCGCGACGACGGCGTCGCGCACCGGCATGCCGGTATAGATCACCTTGTCGCGCTGGCCGGCGGCAATACGCCGTACGTCGGCATAGGAGGTCGCGATGCGGCTGACCTTCGGCGCCAGCAGCCGGTTGGCGCGGCCGAGCACGGCGTTCTGTTCGTGGATCGCGGCAAGGCGGCCGGACCGGGTCGCCGCGACCATCGCCGGGATCGAGGCATAGCCGCCGAAGCCGATCACCGCTGCCGGGCGCAGTCGCGCCAGCACCCTTCCCGCCTGGATGACGCCAAGCGCAAGCTGGGCGGCACCGCGCACCCGGCCGAAGAAACCGGCGCCGGCGATTCCGCCTGCATGGACGCGGAAGGTCTCGACATCGGCAAGCGCGCCGGAGAAGGCGCCGCCCCGCCGGTCGGTGATGAAGGCGACACGGCGGCCGCGGCGCATCAGTTCGCGGGCCAGCGCCTCTGCCGGGAAGACATGGCCGCCGGTACCGCCGGCGGCGAGAACGACGGGACCATCGCTCACAGTTCCTCTCCGTTCACCCGGCGCCGCGTCAGGCCGAGCACCATGCCCATGCCGATGGCGAGCGCCAGCACCGACGAGCCGCCATAGGAGATGAACGGCAGCGTCATGCCCTTGGTCGGCATGAGGTGCAGCGAGGAGGCCATGTTGACCAGCGCCTGCAGGCCGAACTGGGTGAGCAGGCCGGCGGACGCCAGCAGGATGAACAGGTTCTGTTCGCGCAGGACCCGGGCGAAGCCGCGCAGCACGATGAAGGCGAACAACGCGACGATCAGGATACAGGCGATGGCGCCGAATTCCTCGCCGGCGACGGCGAAGACGAAATCCGCGTGGGCGTCGGGCAGGCGCAGCTTGTAGAGCCCCTCTCCCGGACCCCGGCCGAGCAGGCCGCCATTGCGGAAGCCGTCGAGCGCGGTCGCGATCTGGAAGGTGTCGCCCGATTCCGGGTTGAGGAAGCGGTCGACCCGGCTCTGGACGTGATCGATGAAGCTGTAGGCGGCGAAGGCGCCGGTGACCGCCAGGGCGGCCAGCGCGATGACCCAGAGCATCGGCAGCCCGGCGAGGAAGAACTGCGCCATCCAGACCGCCGCGATGACCGTCGTCATGCCGACATCCGGCTGCAGCAGCATGACGGTGCAGGTCAGGCCGAACAGGGCGAAGCAGATCAGCCGGCCCGGGAAGTCGCGTTTCAGCCGGCCCTCGGAGAACATCCAGGCGGCGAGCACGGCAAAGGTCGGCTTGACGAATTCGGAGGGCTGGATCGAGATGCCGCCGAAATTCAGCCAGCGCTGCGCCCCCTTGATCTCCGGCCCGGCAACCAGGCAGAGCGCGGCCAGCGACAGCGAAATCACGAACCCGACCGCGGCGAAGCGGCGGATCGAGCGCGGATCGAGCAGCGAGATCGCGAGGATCAGGGCCACCGCCAGCGGCAGGAACAGGAACTGCCGCTTCACGAAATGGAAATCGTCGAGCCCGATGCGCTCCGCCACCGGCGGGCTGGCGGTCAGCGTCAGGATGGCGCCGATGGCGACCAGGAACAGCAGCGCGGCCAGCGACCAGCGGTCGACCGTCCACCACCAGCGGCCGACGATCGAGGTATCGGTGCGGGCCAGTGCGCTCATTGCATCATCCCCGTGTGGGAATCGAACTCTTCGCGTTCGCCCGGCAGTTCGTCGACGAGGTCGAGGAAGGTATCGCCGCGATGCTCGAAATTCCGGAACTGGTCCCAGGAGGCGCAGGCCGGCGACAGCAGCACCACCGGTTTCGCGGCGCCGCCGGCCAGCGCCGCCTCGCGGGCTTTCGCGACCGCCACATCGAGGGTGCCGCAGATTTCATGCGGAACGAGATCGCCGAGGGTCGCCGCGAAGCTCTCCGCCGCCTCACCGATCAGGAAGGCCTTGCGGATGCGCGGGAACCAGGGACCGAGCGACGTGATGCCGCCGGATTTCGCCTGGCCGCCGGCGATCCAGTAGATGTCGTCGTAGCAGCCAAGCGCCTTGGAGGCGGCTTCCGCATTGGTCGCCTTGGAATCGTTGACGTAGCGCACGCCGTCGATCAGCCCGGCGATTTCCTGGCGGTGCGGCAGGCCCTGGAAGGACAGCATGCAGGCGCCGATGGTCGGGGCCGGGATACCGGCGCTGCGCGCGACCGCGTAGGCCGCGGCCGCGTTCTGCCAGTTGTGCTGACCCGGCAGATGCGCGACGGCCTTGAGGTCGATCATCTTCGCCTCGCGCCCTTCGAGATCGTCGTAGAGCCAGCCGTCGATGACGTAGATGCCGCCATGCGCCCTCTCGCGGGCCGAGACCGGGATGACCACCTGCTCGTCGGCCGCCTTGAGTTCCTCCCAGATCTTCCGGCAGACGGGATCGTCGATGCCGATCACCGCCGTGCGCGGCTTCGTCTGGCGGTGGAAGATGCGGCGCTTGGCCGCGATGTAGCCGTCCATGCCGCCATGCCGGTCGAGATGGTCCTCGCCGATATTCAGCAGCACCGCGAAATCGAAGGTGACCGAGGGCGCCAGTTCGAGCTGGTAGGACGACATCTCGAGCACGTAAACGCCAGTATGGTCGAGCGGCTGCAGGGTCAGCACGGGCTGGCCGAGATTGCCGCCGACCTCGCATTCGCGCCCGCCGAGGCTCATGATATGGCCGAGCAGCGCGGTGGTGGTGGATTTCCCGTTGGTGCCGGTGATGCCGATATAGGAGGCGTCGCGCATGGCGCGCACCAGCAGCTCGATATCGCAGATCACCTCGAGACCGGCCTCACGGAAGCGGCTGACCACCGGGTGCGGCTCGGGAAAGGTGTGCGGAATGCCGGGGCTCAGGACCAGCGTCGTCAGTTCGGCGAGATTGCACTGGTAGAGATCGACCAGCGGGATGTCCTTCTCGCGGGCGCGCTGGCGGGCGTCCTCG
>JAVKCR010000200.1:0-2925 GCA_040222645.1 Rhodospirillales bacterium | reverse complement strand
GCCTTCGCCCGGTCCGGTCCGACCTACCGCAAGCGCACCGGCATGGCCACCGCCAACCGGCTGAAGGACAAGTTCCGCTCGGAATCCTACCGGGAGCAGTACGGGGAGTTCGTCCAGAACGTCGATTTGTCGGACGACAAGGCCTGCATGGAAAACCGGCTGATGCCGGACCCGGACAAGGCGCGGGTGAGGGTCTATGTCACCCAGTCGACGCACAAGACGCTGACCTCGCTCCGGCAGGGCTCGATGCTGCATGTCAACGACCAGGACTACCGCTCGAAGGTCGAGGACACCCTGCATGAAGCCTACATGACCCACACCTCGACCTCGCCGAATTACCAGATCGTCGCCTCCCTCGATGTCGGGCGCCGCCAGGTCGAGCTGGAAGGTTTCGAGCTGGTCTCCAAGCAGGTCGAGATGGCGATGGTGCTGCGCGAGCAGGTGCAGACCAATCCGCTGCTCAAGAAATTCTTCCGCTTCCTGACGGTGCGCGACCTGATCCCGCCGGAATACCGCGATAGCGGCATCGAATCCTACTATGACCCGGAACAGGGCTGGACCTCGTTCTTCGAAGCCTGGTCGGATGACGAGTTCGTTCTCGATGCGACGCGCCTGACACTCTATGTCGGCATGACAGGGCTCGACGGCGACACGTTCAAGAACGAAGAGCTGATGAACAAGTACGGGATCCAGATCAACAAGACCTCCCGCAATACCGTGCTGTTCATGACCAACATCGGCACCACGCGCTCGTCGGTGGCATACCTGATCGAGGTGCTGGTCAAGATCGCCCATGAACTCGAGGAGCAGATCGAATCGCTGTCAAAGGCGGAAATGCGGGCCTTCGAGAAGCGGGTGACATCGCTGACCGAGGACCTGCCGGCGCTGCCGGACTTCAGCCGCTTCCACGATTTCTTCCGCAGCGACCCGACGACGACCACGCCGGAAGGACGTATCCGCGATGCCTACTTCCTCGCCTATGACGAGGAATCCTGCGATTACCTCGATCCCTTCAGCGACGAGATCGACAAGCTGATCGACGCGGGCGAGGACGTGGTCTGCGGAACCTTCATCATTCCCTACCCGCCGGGGTTCCCGATCCTCGTGCCGGGCCAGGTGGTGAGCAAGGAAATCCTCGAATACATGCGCGCGCTCGACGTCAAGGAAATCCACGGATTCAGGCCGGAACTGGGACTGCGCGTCTTCCGAAAGGAAGTCATTTCCGGATAGGGCGCCTTGGGAGAGGCGTTAGGCAAAACAACAATCGACCAACAGGACAGGGGGTCAAAATGGTCAAAAAGAAACTCAAGGGCATGTCGGACATCCGCCGGTACTTCCATCGGATCGACACGCCGATCTTCTTTATCTCGGCGACCAACTTCAACCTGCTCGGCCTCGATGAGTGGGTCAAGAACTTCAAGTATATCAACTATATCGACTGCTATGACGGCCGGCATCCCAACACCTTCGTGCCGACGGAAATGCCGCATGCCGAGTTCCAGTCGATCGAGGACATCAACAATTACCTGCTGCAGCACAAGGAGGTGCTCGATTTCATCGGCTCCTTCAAGGGCAGGCCGAAGGCGACCTTCCTGATGTTCGACGACCAGACCGAGAAGCTGGCGAAGGACGCCGGCATGCAGGTCTGGTTCCCGAAGGCGAAGCTGCGCACCCGCATGGACGACAAGATCGAGACCGTGCGCATCGGCAACCGCGCCGGCGTGCCGTCGGTGCCGAACGTGCTGGCAAAGGTCGACAGCTACGAAACCCTGCGCAAGGTCTCCAAGAACCTCGGCGAGCATCTCGTGGTGCAGACCGCCTATGGCGATTCCGGCCATACCACCTTCTTCATCTCCAACGAACGCGACTACAAGCGCTACGCCGCCGAGATCGAGGAAGCGCCGGAAAGCAAGATCATGAAGCGGCTGAACTGCCGCGGTTCGGCGATCGAGGCCTGCGCCACCAAGGCCGGCACCATCGTCGGCCCGCTGATGACAGAACTGGTCGGCTTCAAGGAACTGACGCCCTATCGCGGCGGCTGGTGCGGCAACGAGATCTTCGCGGATTCGTTCTCGCCGAAGATCCGCCAGCAGGCGCGCGACTGGACCTTCAAGTTCGGCGAACAGCTTCGCAAGGAAGGTTATCGCGGCTATTTCGAGCTCGATTTCCTGATCGACAAGGATACCGAGGAAATGTATCTCGGCGAGCTCAACCCGCGGGTTACCGGCGCCAGCTCGATGACCAACCACGCGGCCTTCGCCCATGCGGACGCGCCGCTTGCGCTGTTCCACCTGCTGGAATTCTCGGGCATCGATTTCGAACTCGATGTCGACGGGCTGAACGCCCGCTGGGCCGATCCGGACAACATCGATTCCTGGAGCCAGTTCGTGATGAAGCATACCGATGATTCGGTCGACATCCTCATCGATGCGCCGCAATCGGGCATCTATCACATGAATGACGACGGTTCGATCGAGTACAGCCGGTTCGACTATCACCGCCGTGCGGTGGCGACCGAGAACGAGGCCTTCTTCCTGCGCATTGCAGGTGCGGGCGATTACCGCTACGAGGGGGCGGATCTCGGCATCCTCGTGACGCGGGGCCGGCTGATGAACAACAATTTTAAACTCAACAAACGGGCCAAGATGTGGATCGATGGCATGCGCAACAAGTTCATCGGCCGCTCCCTGACTCCGCCGTCGATCTCGGATGGAGCGTTCAAGATCCTCTAATGCAGATCGTATTTCGGGCCGTGGATGAACCACGGCCCGGCGCAAAATGGCGGGCCCTGTTCAATGAATTGTGGCCCGCCTACCGTCGCAAAGTTCCCCGTAGAGCGGCAGCAGGGACGGCATGTGTTCGGCAATGCGGTCACGGCACTGCTTGTAGGTCGCGCGCTGCTCTACCCCCTCCGAGAGGAACCAG
>JAVKCR010000199.1:0-5086 GCA_040222645.1 Rhodospirillales bacterium | reverse complement strand
TGACGATATCGGCCTTCACACCGAACTTCTCGTCGGCGAACGGCGTGCCGAGACGTCCGAAACCGGTGATGACCTCGTCGAAAATCAGCAAGATGCCATTGGCGTCGCAGATCTCGCGCAGGCGCTTCAGGTAGCCCTTCGGCGGCGGCAGGCAACCGGTCGAACCGGCAACCGGTTCGACGATGCAGCAGGCAATGGTCTCGGCGCCGAAGGTATCGACGAAGCCCTGGAGGTCTTCCGCCTTGTCGGCGCCGGTTTCCGGCTGGCCGTCGACAAAGCGGTCATCCTTCGACCAGGTATGGCGCATATGCAGCACGCCCGGCAGGCCGGGGCCGAAGACTTCGCGGTTCTTCACCATGCCGCCGACGGAGAGGCCGCCGAAATTCATGCCGTGATAGGCGCGCTGGCGTCCGACGAAGCGGGTGCGCTGCTTGTCGTTGCGGGCGTAGTGATAGGCAAGCGCGATCTTCAACGCGGTATCCACCGATTCCGAACCGGAATTGGTGAAGAACACGTGGTTCATGTGATCCGGCAGAATGCGGGCAACCTTGCGGGCGGCCTCAAAGCTCAGCGGGTGGCCCATCTGGAAGGGAGGGGCATAGTCGAGCTGTTCGAGCGCAGCATAGATCGCGTCGCGGATTTCCTTGCGGCCGTGGCCGGCGGCAACACAGAACAGGCCGGCACTGCCGTCGAGGATGCGGCCACCTTCATGGCTCTCGTAATACATCCCGTCAGCCTTCACGAGTAGCCGGGGATTCGCCTTGAAATCCTTGTTGGCCGTGAACGGCATCCACTGGCTTTCAAGGTCGTTGGTCGAGAACTGGATGGTCATGTCGGAACTCCCGGAATGGCGCGCTGGGTGGCCGGACGCGGCCGTATGCTGAAGTCGACATTAGGACCGCCTCCGAATCCGAGACAGCGCCAGAGCCTTCGATTTCGTTGGGCCACCGCTGCGCTTTCGCTATGATCTGGCCCCATGCGTGAATTCCTTTTCCACATGCCGGATGACAACGGCCTGCCGCTGCAGACCCGCATCCGGCAGATGATCGTCACCGCCATTCTCGACGGCCAGCTGGCGCCGGGCGCCACCTTGCCCTCCTGCCGCAAGCTCGCGAAATCGATCGGCGTCGCCCGCAATACCGTCGTGCTGGCCTACGAGGGACTGGTCGATGAGGGGTTCCTGACAGCCCGGGAACGCAGCGGCTTCTTCGTCAATTCTGACGCGGGGGGCGAGAAGCTCAAGGGATATGGCGGCGCCGTCACCTCCCGCATTGCCGCGAAACCGGACGGCATGAACTGGCGCGCACGGCTGCGCAGCCCGGCCAGCGAGGCGGTGATCGTGCGCAAGCCTGCCGACTGGCAGAGCTATCCATTTCCCTTTCTCGCAGGCCAGCTCGATCACGCCCTGTTTCAGCTCGCCGAGTGGCGGGAATGTTCGCGGCAGGCGATGGGCCGCGTCGCCGTGCGCGATTGGGCCAACGACGCGCGCATCGAGGACGACCCGGACCTGATCGAGCAGGTGCGAACCCGCCTGCTGCCGCGCCGCGGCGTACGCGCCGCCGAGAACGAGGTGCTGATCACCGTCGGCGCCCAGCATGCGCTCTGGCTGATCGCCCAGATCCTCACCGGGCCGCGCAATACCGTCGGTGTCGAGAATCCGGGCTATGTCGACGCCCGTAACGTCTTTGCCGCGGCGACGCGGCGCATCAAGCCGCTGGCGGTCGACGAGGCAGGCCTCGTCATCGACGACGAGCTGGACGATTGCGACCTCGTCTTCACGACGCCGAGTCACCAGTCGCCGACCACGGTAACGCTGCCGCTGGAACGTCGCCGGGCGCTGCTCGCCAAGGCGCGGGACAAGGATTTCATCATCGTCGAGGACGATTACGAGGCCGAGACCAACTTCGTCGGCGATCCGACACCGGCGCTCAAGTCGCTCGATGACGAGGGCAGGGTGCTCTATGTCGGCTCGCTCTCCAAGACCCTCGCTCCCGGCCTGCGCATCGGCTATCTCGTGGCGCCGGCCGAGGTCATCGCCGAGGCGCGGCGCCTGCGCTGGCTGATGATGCGGCACGCCCCGACCAACAACCAGCGCACCACGGCGCTGTTCCTGATGCTCGGCCATCACGACAGCCTGGTTCGCCGCATGCACAAGATCTACCGCCTGCGCTGGGAGGCGATGCGATCCGCGCTCGAGAAATATTTGCCTGACAGCCACCGCGCCCCGACCTTCGGCGGCTCTTCCTTCTGGGTAGAGGGCCCCGCCGACCTAGATGCTGACCGGCTCGCGGCGCTGGCGCTCGACCATGGCGTGGTGTTCGAACCCGGCTCCGTGCATTTCCTGCAACCTGACGCGCCGAGGAACTTCATACGTCTCGGCTATTCATCGATCTCGCTGGAACGGATCGAGCCGGGTATCGAGAGGCTCGCAGAACTGATCCGGACGGGGTGACAGGACATCCTCGTCCTGAAACGCATTCAGAACCAGGAATCTCCGTTACCGGCCCGCACACATCCCGTCACTTCGGTGTGAGACATCTGTCGCTGAAGCGCCGGGAGGAGTATCAGCGTCTTCGGAAAATCTTTGGAGGCATCATGCCCACGCTGGTGGTCCTGCTATTCTCTGTACTCCTGTTGTCACCCGCCGTCGCGGCCCCGCCCGCGCAGCAAACCGTGACCACCGCCAAGCCCTTCTGGACCCTCGCCGAGGACCTCAAGAAGGCGATCGCCGGGCAGGGCATGCTGCTGGTCACCCAGGCCTGCGCCAGTTGCGGCGCGAAGGCACGGGGGATCGACATTCCCGGCAATCTCGTCTTCGGCGTTTTCCGCAACGACTATGCCGTGCGGATGCTCGACGCCGACATCGGCGCAGGGATCGAGGCCCCGGTTCGCTTCTACCTCACCGAACGCCCCGACGGGACGGCAGCACTCTCCTGGAAGACTCCAACCAGCATCTTCGCACCCTACGGCAATGCGGGACTCGACGCGATGGCTGCCGAGCTCGACGGCATCTTCGAGGCGATCGCCGCCGACGCCGTGAAGTAACCCCATGAACGCCACCCACCGTCAGCAACCGCAATGGATCGTCGCGGGCGGGGCATTGGCGGTACTGGCCGCAGTCACGCCGCTCGCCGGTGCGGGAGGCGCCGTGACTCCGGCACTCGTGGTGATCGGCGGTCTGCTCGGCATCGTCCTCTACCATGCCGCTTTCGGATTCACCGCCGCCTACCGCCGATGGTTCGTCGAGGGAGCCACCGACGGAGTCCGCGCGCAGCTCGTGATGCTGGCGGCGGCGACGCTGCTGTTCGCGCCGGTGCTGGCGGCGGGCGGCATTTTCGGTCACGGGGCAGGAGGCATCTATGCCCCGGTCGGCTGGCGGCTGTTCATCGGCGCGTTCCTGTTCGGGATCGGCATGCAGCTGGGCGGCGGCTGCGGGTCCGGAACCCTGTTTACAATCGGCGGAGGCAGTCTCCGGATGGCGGTGACGCTGGTTTTCTTCTGTGCAGGATCGTGGTGGGCGACGCTCGACATGCCGTTCTGGCAGTCCTTGCCGACGTTTCCGGCAATCTCGCTCGGCAAGGAGCTGGGCTGGACTGCGGCCACCCTCCTGCAGCTCGGCCTGATCGCGGTCCTCTGGTCGCTGCTCGGCAGGGGAAAGCGACCAGCCAAACCGCAACAGCTGACTCGGGCTGCGTTCCAGCAGATTCTGGTCTCCGGTCCGTGGCCGCTGCTCGCCGGTGCGCTGCTGCTGGCGCTGCTCAACTGGGCGACGCTGGTTATCTCCGGCCACCCCTGGACCGTCACCTGGGGGTTCGCGATCTGGGGCGCCAAGACCGCTGCATTGCTCGGCTGGGAACCCGCGACCTCCGCCTTCTGGTCTGCCCCCTGGACGCGGGCGGCGCTCGAGAACGGAATTCTCGTCGACCATTCCTCGGCGATGGATATCGGCATCATCCTCGGCGCGATGATTGCCGCCGCCCTGGCCGGCCGCTTCCATCCAACTATTGCGATCCCCGCGAGATCGCTCGCCGCGGCGATCATCGGGGGCCTGATGCTGGGCTATGGCGCGCGGGTCGGGTTCGGCTGCAATATCGGCGCATTCTTCTCCGGAGTAGCCTCTATGAGCCTGCATGGCTGGGGCTGGATCGTGGCGGCACTGGCCGGCTGCCGTATCGGCATCTGGCTCAGACCGGCCTTCGGCCTCGCCAACCGCCAGGCGCAGGAAATCACTTCAGGATAGAAGACAGCAGGTCCAGCGCTGACAGCACGGTTGCCCGGCGGACAGCGGTTCGGTCACCCGGGAATATCTCACGTCGCACCCGGACCACGCTGTTGCGTCGGCGTGCGGCTGCAATGAAGACGAGACCGACCGGCTTTTCCGCCGAACCGCCGCCCGGGCCGGCGACACCGGTCACCGCAATGGAGGCTTCCGCCGTCGAATTGAGCAGCGCGCCATATGCCATCGCACGCGCCACCTGCTCGCTGACCGCGCCATGTTCATGCAGCATCGCATCCGGCACACCGAGCATTTCGGCCTTGGCGTCGTTGGAATAGGTCACGAATCCCCGGTCGACCACGTCCGAGGATCCCGCAATCGCGGTAAGCGCCCCGGCGATCAAACCGCCGGTGCAGCTCTCAGCCGTGACCAGTTTCGCGTTGTTGGCGCGCGCCATGTCCAGCAGCGACTCCGCCGCGGCAAGAATCTCTTCATCCAGCATCTTCAGACCATCCACATCGCGAAAATCCAGGTGGCCAGCGCCGAATAGATCGCCGCCAGAACATCGTCGAGCATCACCCCGTTTGCGCCTTTGATATGGCTGTCCGCCCACGACGCCGGCCAGGGCTTGAAGATGTCGGCGATCCGGAACGCGATGAAGCCAAAGGTGTAGATCAGTGGATCGACCGGCACCAGGATCAGCGTCATCCACATGCCGGCGACCTCGTCGACCACCACGGGGCCGGGGTCGGGATCGTCCGTAGTGCGCAGAAACACAGCGGTTGCCCAGGTTCCGACGCCATAGACCGCAACCGTCGCCGCAGCCAGCCAGAGTGGCCCGCCGACATCCGCGATCACCCAGGCGAAGGG
>JAVKCR010000198.1:0-1845 GCA_040222645.1 Rhodospirillales bacterium | reverse complement strand
GGCGGAGTTCATCGCGGCCACACAGCCGGTCCGCGACAAGCTCGGCACCAAGATCTGGGGTGCCGAGACATACGCCAAGATCGTCGAGATGGGCGCAAAGTCCATGTAGGCGACAACCTGCACGACATGGCCCGGGATTGTTCCCGGGCCATTTTTTTGCTCCGCTGAGAGCAACCGGATATCGAGGAGGAAGTGACGGTGGGCATCAACAGCAACGTCGAACAATGGAATGTTCGCAAGGCCGCGGTGGAAAGCGACGGCGGTGTGGTCGCCGCGCAGCACTGGCTGGCCGCCAAGGCCGGCGCCGGGGCGCTCGCCGCCGGCGGCAACGCCATCGATGCGGCGGCAGCCTGCGCCTTTGCGCTCAACGCGGTCGAACCGTGGATGTGCGGCATCGGCGGGTCCGGCTTCATGGTGGTCTGGGTCGCCGCCGAGAAGCGCGCGCACGTGATCAATTTCCAGGGCGTGCTGGCGAATGGCATCGACCCTGCCGATTATCCCCTCGATCCTTCCGTGCCCGACGCCCTGATGGGTTTTCCCGGGGTGAAGGACAACCGCAATGTCGTCGGCTATGGCTCGATCACCGTGCCGGGCGCGGTTGCCGGCCTGTCGCTCGCGGTCGAGCGTTTCGGCAGGCTCGGGCTCGACAGCGTCATGTCGCCGGCCATCCAGCTCGCCGAGCGCGGCATGCCGGTCGACTGGAACGCCACCCTGCAGATCGCCCTGGAAGCGGGCGAACTGAAGACCGACGCCACGGCCAGTTCCATTTACATGCCGGGCGGCGTGCCGGCCAAGCCCGAGCAATATCTCAAGCTCGGCAAGCTGGCGGACACGCTGAAGGCCATCGCCGAGGGCGGGCCGGAGGAGTTCTACAAGGGCGGCCTCGCCAGAAAGATCGCCGACGATCTGCAGGCCGGCGGCAGCCCCATCACCATCGAGGACCTTGCCGCCTACGAGGCGATCATCCATGAGCCGACCGTCGGCCGCCATCGCGGCGCAGACCTCTACACCGCGGGCGATACCTCGGGCGGCATCCGGCTGATCGAGACGCTGGAATATGTCGCCGAGCATCTCGACACATCCCGGCCGTTCGGCGCGCATGCCTACGCCACTTACGCGCATGGGCTCAACAAGGCGTTCCACACCCACAAGCTCAAGGTGGGCGCCATCCAGAAGGCGGGCTGCACCTCGCATATGAGCGCCGTCGATGCGGAGGGCAACATCGTCGCCCTGACCTATACGCTGCTGAACCGCTTCGGCTCCAAGGTGGTGCTGCCGCAGACCGGCATGCTGATGAACAATTCGGTCTCCTAGTTCGATCCCCGCCCCGGCTACCCGACCTCCATGAAGGGGGGGCTGCGCATCAATTCCTCCAACATGTGCCCGACGGTCGCGGTCCGCGACGGCGAGGCGCTGTTCGCGGTCGGTGCGTCGGGGGCGAACCACATCACGCCCTGCACGACCCAGATCGCGGCCTTCCTGCTGGATTACGGCATGTCGCTGGAGGACGCCTTCAACGTGCCGCGCATCGATGCCGCGGACCGGGAGACGATCCGCGTCGACCCGGCGATGGGCGAGGACTGCATCGCGGAACTGGCGAGGGAATTCGCCCTCGAAGTGGCGCAGATACTGGTCTTCCCGAAGCTCTATTCCTGCCCGTCCGGCGTGATGCGCGATCCGGCGAGCGGCAGGACCTGGGGGATCAGCGACAAGTCGAGCCCGATCGCCGGCGCCGCCGCCGAGGCCCCCTTCACGATCGAGGAAGCCGTGGATGCCGGGGTGAAAGTCCGCCCCTGACCCGGGGCCGTCAGGCGAGGGTCACGCCGGCGTCGCGCATGCCGGCCA
>JAVKCR010000197.1:0-12359 GCA_040222645.1 Rhodospirillales bacterium | reverse complement strand
CAAGCACACCATCGAAGGCGTCATCGATCTCGAGTGATGCCGCGTCTCCTGCGCCCCGGCCAGCCGCGCGACATGACGGCCTGCGGCGAGATCATCGCGGCGGCGAGCCGGGCCAGCGTGATCCATGAGCGGATTCCCGGTCTCCGGAGCCTGTTCGAGGATTCACGACCCCTGGATTCCGAAGGGCGCCGCCGCCTCGTCGCGGAACAATCGGGACGGGTCGCCGGCTTTGCCGATTTCGATCCGGAGAACGGCCATATCCGCTACCTGTTCGTCGATCCGGCCCGGCAGGGCGCCGGGATCGGTGCGGCGCTGGTCGACGCGATACAGGATATCTGCGGCGGCCGGATCTCGGTGAACTGCTTTGCCGTCAACGATGTCTCGCTGGCCTGGTATCTGCGCCGGGGTTTCGAGGTGGAGAAGGGCTGGATCGATCCGGACTGGCACGGGATGGAGGTTGTCTGGCTAGGTCTGGTGCGCCGGCGGGCCTGAGTCTGCCGCCTTTCGCAGACCTATCATCCCGCGGCAATAGCGGGTAACATGGGTTCCGGAACATCGCAGGAGGCTTCCATGCGCAAGGCCCTGATAGCACTTCCGACCCTCGGTTTGTTGATGGCGTCGTCGGTGGCTCTGGCCGGGCCGAACTGTACCTGCCGCTATGCCGGCGCGGATTTTGGCCTCGGCGCCTGTACCTGCATCACCATATCGGGCAAATCCAAACTTGCCTGCTGCGACATGGTCATGAACAACACCTCGTGGAAATTCGGCGAGGGCACTTGCCCGGTCTCGCAGGCGCCGGAACAGGAAACCGACACGGCCGGGAAAGCCGGTGCCCGACCGCAATCCGGCGATGCCACGCAGCAGGCGGAACTGCCGGAAAACGCGGAAAGTGCGGTGAAATGAAAAACCCCCGCGCGATGGCGGGGGTTTCGCATGACTCTGTCTGCCGGGGCTGGACGGTCAGTTCAGCCGCGATGGCAGGTCCTTGATCGCGTTGTCGACGAGCGCCGAGGATTGCTTGGCGTCGAGCTGGCTGGCGATCAGCCGTTCGGTTGCGGCGAGCGCCACGTCCGCGGCGTAGTCACGCACCTGCTTGATCGCCTGGGTTTCCGCCTGGGCCAGCCGGTCCATCGCCTGCTGCTCACGCCGCTTCAGCGACTCTTCCAGCCGGGCCTCGCCCTGCTTCGCCAGGCGTTCGGCCTCTTCCTTGGCGTGGGCGACGATGGCTTCGGCTTCCTTCATCGCCTCGCGCTGCTTCGCCTTGTAGCTCGACAGCAGGTCGGTCGCCTCCTCGCGGAGTCGCTTGGCTTCCTCGATCTCCGCCCGGATCTTGTCCGCACGGCCATCGAGCGCGCCACCGACCTTGCCGGGCACCTTCAGGTAGAGAAGGACGCCGACGAACAGCAGGAAGGCGATGGCAACCCAGAAAGTCGGATCACTGAACATCGGTTATCCCCTTTCCTGCAGCGTGGCGTCGACGGCCTTGCCGATCGCCTCGTCGTCGGGCGCCTTGCCGACCAGCCGCTCGGTGGCGGACTTGGCGACGTCGACCGCGACTTCGCGGACGGACTTCATGGCGGAATCGCGGGCGGCGGCAATCCGGCTTTCGCCTTCTTCCAGCTGCTTCGCGATTTTCGCTGCGACTTCCGCCTCGCGCGCTTCAGCCTGCTTCTGCAGCTTCGCGTTGGTCTCGGCGATCTCGGACTGGGCGCTGGCCCGGGCTTCCGCTAGGGCCGCCTCGTAGGCCTTCATGGCCCCTTCGGCTTCTTCCCGGAGTTTTGCCGCCCGGTCGAGATCGCTGGCGATCTTGTCCTGGCGGGCTTCCAGTACCTGTCCGATCCGGGGCAACGCGACTTTCCACATCAGGATGAACATCACCAGGAAGGTGATGAGCAGCCAGATGAGCTGTGGCGCAAAGGGTGTCGCCGGATCTAGTTGCGGCATGGATCGTTCCTGTCAAAAACGGCCCGGACGACGCCGGACCGCCGGTATCAGGTGACCAGACTGACGAGCGCGATGACGAGCGCGAACAGCGCGATGGCTTCCACCAGCGCGAAGCCCAGCATGGTCATCGGGAACACGGCGGACTGGGCGGCCGGGTTGCGGCCGACGGCCTGGATGAAGGAGGCGAAGATCGAGCCGATGCCGATCCCGGAGCCGATAACGCCGATGACCGCGAGGCCGGCGCCGAGCATCTTTGCAGCTTCAAGTTCCATGTCAGATATCCTTCTTCTGATTAGGTTGGATGCGGTTGCGCGGACCTCAATGGAGGTGCAGCGCGTCGTTCAGGTACAGGCAGGTCAGGATGGTGAAGACATATGCCTGCAGGAAAGCGATGACGAACTCCAGGCCGGTCAGCGCCGTGACGAAGGCGAGCGGCAGCACGCCGAAAGCGCCGAGCGAAGCGACGAAGCCCGCGAACACCTTGAGCAGCGTGTGGCCGGCGGTCATGTTGGCGAACAGACGCACGGACAGGCTGATCGGGCGCGACAGGTAGGAGATGATCTCGATCGGCACCAGCAGCGGCGCCATGGCGAGCGGCACGCCCGGCGGCATGAAGAACGAGAAGAAGTGAAGGCCGTGCTTGGCGACCGCGATCGCGGTCACGCCGATGAACACGACCAGCGCCATCGCGAAGGTCACCGCGATATGGCTCGTGAAGGTGAAGCTGTAGGGCATCATCCCGAGCAGGTTGCCGAACAGGATGAACATGAACAGCGAGAAGATGAAGGGGAAGTACCTGGCGCCTTCCGATCCCACGGTGTCGCGGATCAGGTTGGCAATGAAGACGTAGCTGAGCTCGGCCATCGACTGCCAGCGCCCCGGCACCATCTCGCCCTTGCGCATGCCGCCGACCAGGAAGACCGTCGCCAGGACGACCGCCAGCACCATGAACGCCGAGGAGTTGGTGAAGGAGGCGTCGATCGACCCGAGGTCGACCGGAACGAGCGTCTTGATCTCGAACTGAGCGAGCGGGCTTTGTTGTTCCGCCATCGGTTACTGTCTTTCCCTACGCACTCGGCGCATCGTCATCCCGATCCGCCTTCTTGTATCCCACGGCGCCACCGAAACCGGCGGCGAATCTATAAACATTCATGACACCTGCAGCGCCGCCCAGGACGACGCCGAGTATCATTATCCACGGGCTGGTTCCCAGCCACTTGTCCAGACCCCAGCCCATCGCCGTACCGACGGCAAGCGCAGAGACCAGTTCCAAGCCCATACGAAAGGCGAGCCCGAGCATGCCGTATTTCGGACGCTGGCCCCGCTCCGCATTCTCGAACGGCGAGCGGACAGTGCCGCGCGCCGCCTTCAGGCGCTTGTCGAAGTCCGAAAGATCGTCGTCACCCCGGTCGGTCACGTCACGGTCCCCCGTCCCCCTGAATCGCGGCGCAATCTATTGGCGGGATTCGCGCGAGTCAAGCGAGCGGGACGCTTGGCGGGCAGAAATTCGGGGAAGCGGGAGGCATCAGCCCATCCCTTCGGAATCTACGTATTTTTTCTGTCGTTCTTTAAGGATACATTCGGCGGTGGTTTTCGGGGTACAGTCATAGATGTCGAAAATAGCACCAGAGGAACTGGCGGGCGCCGTCAAGCAGCACTACAGGTTCATCAAGGGCCTGGCGGGCGGCCGCCGCGCCATGCTGATGCTGCGCAACATATCGCGCTACCGGCTGCCGAAGATCAACCTGTCGAACTCGATTCTCGCCGGTTCGAGCTTTTCCGGATGCAACCTGGAGGAGGCCGATTTCACCGCCGCCGACATGTTCGGCGTCGACCTCAGCCACGCCAATCTCCGCAATGCCGTTCTCACGAAGGCAGACCTGCGGGGCACCTGCCTGCTCGGGTGCGATTTTTCCGGATCCAACCTGACCGGCGCCGATCTGCGGCCGGGCGCGCTGATGGACGCGAAGATGAAGCTTTCCAAGGCCGAGATGTCGGAAGAGGAGGCCGAGCGGGCAGAGCAGATCAAGCGCCAGATATCCAAAGGCAAGCGTACGCTCGGGGCTTTCGGGGACAGCGGTGAAAAGACAAGCGAGTATTCGGTCGATCTCAGCAACACCATACTGGTTGGCGCCAATCTCAGCTTGGCCAAGTTGAAGAATGCCAATCTTGCCAATTCGGACCTGACGGGCGCGAACCTGCAGGGTGCGGAACTGCAGAACGTCAACATGAAAGGCGCGCTGCTGTTTGAAACGAATATCAGCGGCGCAGATCTCAGCGGTGTCGAGGTTCCGGCGACGCTGGACGCTCTCCAGAAGGATGTCGCGATGGCGGTGATCGCCCATAACCGCTGGATCACGTCGAACGGCCGGGACGGCGCGCGGGCTGATTTTGGCGGCATGGACCTTTCCGGCGCCGACCTGCGGGGCCTCAATCTCTGCGGATCGCGCTTCGTCGAGACAAATCTTCGCGATGCCAACCTGTCCGGCGCCAAGCTGGTGCTGGCGGACATGTCCGGCTCGATTCTTTCCGGTGCCAAGCTTGACCTCGCCGAACTCGACGGCGCCAATCTCGGTCAATGCACGATGGCGCGGACGAGCATGCGCGGCGCACGCCTGCGCCCGGCGGAACTCGCTGCCGGCAACGGCTCGAACCCGCCGCGCCTGTGGAGCGCCAACCTCTCCGGGGCCGATCTGCTTGGCGCCGACCTCAGCGGCGCCGATTTCACCCAGGCCAGGCTGGAGGGCGTCGATTTTGCACATGCAAGGTTCAACGGTGCGAAGTTCGAGGGTTGCGCGCTCTCGGCCCAGCAGCATGACGAGCTGACCTCCCAAGGCGGTATCATTGCGGCCTGAGCGAGGGTATAACTCCACGACCTGAGTCGCCTGCCGACCGAAACATCCGACCGCCCTTAGCGATGAGCGATTTCGACCCGAATGATCTAGCCGTCCTGCTGAAGCGCCACATTGCCTATCTGAACGGCAAGAGCGGCGGATTGCGGGCGAACATGTCGCTCAAGGATTTTTCCGGCATGAAGTTCGGCAAGGTCGTGCTCGCCGGCGCCAACATGGCGGGCGCCAATTTCCAGGGGTGCAATTTCGTCGGCGCCAATCTCTCGGGCTGCGACCTTTTCGGCGCGGATCTGAGCAAGGCCGACTTGCGGGGCGCCAACCTCACGAAGGCGGACCTGCGGGGGGCGATCCTCTACCGGGCCGATCTTACCGATGCCAACCTGTCCTCCTGCGATATGCGTCCGGGAGCATTGATGGACGCCAAGGCGAAGCTCGCCAAGAAGCAGATGACCGACGAGGAGCGCTCCCGCGCCCAGCAAGTCACTGCCGAGATCGGATCGACCAACATGTCGAGCGCGACGCTGAATGCCGCCAACATGTCGAGCGCCGACATGTACAAGGTCAACCTGCATGAAGCGAAGCTCGCCAATGCCAATTTCTCCTCGGCGCGGCTCAAGGATGCCAACATCTCCGGCGCCGACCTGACGGGAGCGAACTTCGAAGGCGCGGAACTGACGGGCGCGAATCTCAAGGGATCGCTGATGACCGGCGCCAACCTGAACAACGCCAACCTGACCGACGCCGACATGCCGGTGATTTCGAACAAGGTCGATGACGATGTCCGGAAACTGCTGAGCGACCACATGTCGTGGATCAATTCCGATGGTCAGAAGGGCACCTGTGCGGATTTCTCGGGTCGGGACCTCAAGGAAATGGAGTTCGCCGGCACCAATCTCAGCGGCGCCAAGTTCCGGGAGGCCAACCTGAAGTTCGCGGACCTGTCAGGCGCGTTGCTGATGTTCTGCGATTTCTCGGGCGCCGATCTCTCGGGCGCGAACCTGTCCGGCGCCCGGCTCGACGGCTCGAACCTCTCGGGTGCGCGGCTGGCGCGCGCGAAGCTCACCAAGGCGAGCCTGCGTCCGGCGGAACTCGCCATCAGCGACGCGATCCAGGAACTCTGGCCGGCCAACCTGCGCCGCGCCGATTTCACCGGCGCCGACCTGACCGACGCCAACATGGATTCAGCCCATGTCGACGACATGGAACTGCGCCAGGCATCCGTGCTCCGGGCATTTTTCGGCGGCTGCCGCCTGAACGAAACCCAGGTTTCCCTGATCCGCACCGGTGGCGGCCAACTCTGATCCCGCAGTGGGTGTCAGCTGCCGGCCAGCTTCTTTCCCGTCTTCAGGAACAGCCAGCCGGCAAGCAGGATCAACCCGCCCGCGAGAATCGGCCGGGCTACGCCCTCCATCATGAACAGCGGCACCGACAGCGCGAGGCAGAGCGCGGGCATGAACCAGTTGGCCCATGCCTTGTCCTCGCGCCGGGCCTTCTGATACCAGGGGAAGGCGACCGAGAAGACCGCCACGATGATGAAGAACAGCGACCATGGGCGGGTGAAGTAGAGCGTCAGGTCGGGGTTCGACGAGACGGCGCGGTTCAGCCAGACCTCGGCGATGGGGCCGAGCACGACGCCGAGGATCATCGGCGCCAGCGGAAAGCCGAGCAGGCGCATGGCGAATCCCAGGATGCCGAACAGGAACATCGTCCAGATGTCGAATATGGAATTGTGCAGGCCGAACACACCGATGGCGCAGAAACACAGGATGATCGAGGCGAGCAGGTACATCCGCGCCTTGGTCACCAGCAGGAAGCCGCGCAACGCGACGCTTTGCACGGCCAGCATCAGGAAGTTGGCGAAGAAGAAGGCGATGAAGATGCCGTAGGCAAGCCTCGGCTGTTCTCCGATGAAGCTCGGGCTCGGCACCACGTCGTGGATCAGCAGCGCCCCGAGCATGACGGCGGTCACGATGTCTCCCGGGATGCCGAGCGCCATCATGGTGATCAGCGCGCCGCCGGCCGTGGCATTGTTGGCGCTTTCCGACGCGATGATCCCTGCCGGGGTGCCGGTACCGAACTTCTCCGGGTGCTTGTCGGATTTCTTCGCCTGGTCGTAGGCGAGGATGTTCGAAATCGATCCGCCCGCCGCCGGCAGGATGCCGGTGAAGGCGCCGATCAGCGAGGAGCGTATGAGATGCGCCCAGTTGCGGACCAGTTCCCTGATCGCTGCAAGGTGCTCGACCTTGACCGATTCCGTGCCGGCATCCATCAGCCGGTTGCGCGCCTGGTCCCGGTTGGCGACGTCGCTCATCAACTGGGAGAAGGCGAACAACCCGACGAGAACCGGCAGGAAGGCAAAACCGGATTCCAGTGCTTCCACGCCGAAACTCAGGCGTTCGATGCCATTGACGGAATCCTCGCCGACGGTCGCCAGCAGCAATCCGAGCAGGCCGGCAATCATGCCTTTGAGCAACTGTTCCCCAGACAGGGAGGCGGTGATCGTGAGCGCGAACAGCACCAGCGCGACATAGTCGTTCGGGCCGAACTCGAGGCCGATCTTGGCGAGTTGCGGCGCCAGCGCCATCAGCAGGATGGCGGAGAGGACGCCGCCCGCGAAGGAAGACCAGACGCCGATTCCGAGCGCCAGGCCCGGCTTGCCGTTGCGCGCCATCGGGAAGCCGTCGAACGTTGTCGCGACCGATGAAGGTGTCCCGGGAATCCCGGTGAGAACCCCCGACATCAGGCCACCGGACAGGCCGCCTACAAACACGCCGATCATCGTCGACAATCCCTCGATCGGGGACAGCGCGAAGGTGAAGGGTAGCGTCAGCACGACCGCCATGGTGATGGTGAAGCCGGGAATGGCGCCCGCAATCAGGCCGGCGAGAACGCCGACGGTCATCAGCAGCAGGTTCTTGATCTGGAAGACGGCGTCGGCCGCGCCGAGAACGTTTTCGATCCACATGATCCGTCTCCCGCTACCAGGCGCTGAAGAGTTCGCCCTCGGGCAGGATGACCCGAAGCGCGAAGGTGAAGATCGACCACATGGACCCGACCGCGATGACGGCCGTGACGGCATGAATGACGAGTGCCCGCGGACTGGCGCCCCCCATCGCGGTAAGCGCGAGGAAGACGAACAATATGCCGCCGATCAGCATGCCGAAGAACTCGAGCGTCAGCAGGAAGGCGAGGAACAGGCCGTAGCAGAAGAAGACGTTCCTGTAGGTGGCCAGCCAACCGATGAATCCGGTGGCGGTGCCGGCGGTCTCGGACGGTGCGTCGGCACCGCGTCTCACGGATTTCGCGAGATAGGCGAGCGTGCAGAGAATCAGCGGAACGAGAATGGTCTTCGGCCAGGCGTCGGCGCCCATCGTGGCGAACGACATCTCGCGAATCTGGAATGTCTGCTGCAGGAATATCGCTTCGACGACAAGCAGCACGATTGCCGTCAGGACGTCTCTGTTGAGAACGGCCATACCCAGTCTCCCCTCCCTCGACGGCGCTCGCGGAGCCGGCAGCTACAACTGACCGGCCAGGCGTTTCGCCCGAGACAATCGCAAATCGGAATTGATCGGAATGTCAGGAAGTCCGCCGTCCCGGCTCCCTCCGGGACGGCGGACCGGTTTCCTACTTCTGGTACATGCCGACTTCGATCGCGAGCTTTTCCCACTTCGCGAAGGTGTCCTGCCAGTACTTGGTATATTCCGCCGGGGTCGAGCAGAAGGTGAGAGAGCCCTTGGCTTCCATCTGCTTCTTGATCGACTCGCTCTTGCAGGCCTTGACGAAACGATCGCCCCACATGGTGAGAACGTCGGCAGGCGTGCCCTTCGGCGCCATCACGCCGCGGTCGGTGCCATAGACCAGGTCGTAGCCCTGTTCCTTGAGCGTCTTCGTATCCGGAATTTCCGGATTGCGTTCTTCCGTCGTGATGCCCAGCGCCTTCAGTTCACCCGTCTGGATGGCCTTCTTGGCGGCGGCAAGATTGATCTCGCCGAGCTGGATGTTGTCGGCCATCAGCGCGGTCATACGTTCGCGCGTGCCGTCATAGGAGATGTGCTTGAACTTTGTGCCGGTCGCATCTTCGAGCAGCAGGAAGACGAAATGGCTGGTGGACCCGAGCGTGCCGCCGGCGAGAATCTCGCCCGGCGCCGCCTTGGCCGCCTTCACGAGGCCGGCGATGTCGTCATAGGGCACGCTCTTCGAGGCGCCGATGATCGCCGGGGTACGGGTCAGCAGCGAGATCGGTTCGAAAGCGTCCCAGCTGAAATCGACACGACCGGTGAAGAAGCTGGTGATCGCGCTCTGGTGAATCGCGAACAGCGTGCAGCCATCCGCCTTTGCCTTGCGGGCATCCTTGGCGCCCTTGTTGCCGCCCTGGCCGGGGACGTTGACGACCTGCAGCTGCGGCGACATGCCGTCCTTGTTCACTTCCTCGGCGAATATCCGGAAAATGACGTCGGTACCGCCGCCGGCACCCCATGGAACGATCAGTTTGGCCGTCCCGCAGGACAGGTCGGCAGCTTGTGTCGTGGCGCCGAAACCGGCGAAGGCCGCCATGGCAGCAGCGGCAATGAATGTCTTGCGTAGCATGTCAATTCTCCCTTTCTCATGAAGCCTGTGGACGTTTCCAGCGTTCCCACCGGCAGTAACGGGCATTATGCGATGCCGGATTTTCTCCCAGCGTTTTTGTTGCACCCTCCCTGCAGGTTAGCCAAATTGCCGCTCGAATCAATTCTAAGGGCTGGATGAGTGATGACTGGAACGAAGGAATTCCGCGTAGCGGTAGGCGGGTTGGGTGCAATCGGCATGAAGGTTGCCGAGACCCTCGACAGGGGCGGCATTCCCGGATGCCGGCTGGTGGCGGTCGCGGCAAGCGACCCGGCGCGCGCGGCAAGCCGGGTTGCCGGCTTCGCCAGCCGGCCCCGCGTGACCGATCTCGCCGGACTTGCGTCGGATGCCGATATCGTCGTCGAAGGCGTGCCGGCCCGGCTGTTCGGCGAGATCGCCGTGCCGGCGCTGGAAGCCGGCCGCATCTTCATGCCGCTGAGCGTCGGCGCGTTGCTGGAACGCATGGATCTCGTCGACCTTGCCGCCGCGAAAGGCGCGCGCATCCATGTCCCGACCGGCGCGCTGCTCGGTCTCGACGCGGTGCGGGCGGCGGCTGAAGGCGAGATCTTCTCGGTCACCATGGAAACCCGCAAGCCGCCGCGCGGCCTCAAGGGTGCGCCCTATATCGAGCAGAACGGCATCGACCTCGACGCCATCGTCGAACCGACCGTGATCTTCGAGGGTTCCGCCCGCGAGGCGGTCCGGGGCTTTCCGGCCAACGTCAATGTTGCAGTCGCGCTCAGCCTCGCCGGGATCGGGCCGGACCGGACGACCATCCGTCTCTATGCGGACCCGACCGTCGACCGCAACACCCACACCATCTCGGTCGATGCGGACTCGACGCGCTTCACCATGAAGATCGAGGGCGTTCCCTCGCCGGAGAACCCGGCGACCGGCAAACTTACCCCGCTCAGCGTGATCGCCGCTCTGCGCGGCCTGGCCAGCCCGCTGCGCATCGGCACCTGATCGGGAATTTCGTCAACAGTTTCATCCTGAAAGGCCTTTTTGACCCTTCCCGGTTGCAATGATTGTGCCCGCCAAGTCTTTGCTGGTAGGATAAAAGTCGCTGGAGGGAAGCGGGTTGGAAGATGTTTTTTCTGCGGTCGCGATAGAGCGCCTAAAGTCCTATATCGGCGAGCCTCACCTTGTCGACCGTTTCGCCGAAATCGCGAAACGGGACGAGCCGGTGATGCGCGTCCTGGTGGCCGGTCATCGCCGTGCCGGCAAGGGTGCGCTGCTGAACGCGCTGACAGATGCCTCCGGTACCGGGTCGTTTCGCGATTCCGGCGGCGACGACGACGTCCTGACCATGGAAATCAGGGGCGTTTCCTACACCAGCTACCATATTCCCGAGAACGGCATGGCCGTGCTGCCGGCGGAGATCGCCGAGGTCGCCGCGGCCGCCAACCACGTGATGCTGGTGCACGATCCCGGTATCGGACAGCTCAAGCGCTCCGAGGTGGATTTTCTCGAACTGCTCCACGAACTGGCGCCGGAAGGCCTGCAGCCGCGCCTGTCGATCGTGCTGTCGCATCGCGAAGCCTACGAGACCATCATCCAGGAACTGCTCGGCTTTATCCTGGGACAGTCGAACGACGTGCTCGGGTTCGAGCCCGAGGTCTTCATGGTCTCCTATGCCCGCTACCTGAAGGGCGTGCTGCTCGACAAGCCGGCCTTCACCGAGCGCAGCGGCATTCCGGAACTGCAGCAGCGTCTCTCCGGCCTGCTCGATGACATCAATGTAAGGGCGGCGCAGTCGATCGGCGACGGGGCGGACGATACCGTCAGCCGTCTGCTGGCAGAGATCGATCGCGCGCTCGTGGAACGCGAAGCCGAAATGCGGCGGATCGAAACCCATCTCGATGACATCTGGTCGGCGCTGGTCGCCGACATGGACCGGCTCGCCGGCAAATACGAAGAAAGGCTTGCGGCCTACGAGGCGGCAAAGTGAAGGATCTCGCCATGATAGACATTCTCAGGCAAAGCGCCTCGATCTGCGCACGACATATCCGCGAACTGGCGGACCAGGAATTCGATCCCGGAATCGTCCGCCGCGTGTTCGAAACCCTGTCGGACGAGGATGCCGAGGAAATCCGCAGCCTGATCATCTCGCTGATCGACCTGATCGGCCCGCTCGGGGACTATGTCGAGGATGCGACCAACCTGCCGGAAGACAGGTTGCTTGCCGCGTCGGCCTTCAATTACCTGATCATGCCGTTCGATCTCATTCCGGAGAACGAGTTCGGCATCATCGGCTATCTCGATGACGCGATCTATGCCTTCCTCGTGCTCGACCGGCTCACCGAGCCCTCGGACAAACTGAAGGCAATCTCGCTGCAGAAGCGGGCGACGCTCGACGCCACCTGCAACATGTTGCCGGACTGGTTCATGGAAGCGGTGGAACGCGCCATCACCCAGACCTGCGACCAGTTGCGCAACCAGATCGGCAGCATAGCCTCGTGAGATCGAAGGAAGGCGGACAGGCACAATGGCGATAACCATCATCGGCGGCGGTTTCGGGCTCGGCAAGGTCTCCCGGGGCGAGGTCGAGAAGGAATCTCCGGAGGACGCTGAACGCCGGCGCCAGTTGCGCGAGGCGCTGGTCGGGGAAGTCTGTGCCGACGGACGCAGGCTGATCGAGGATCATTCGGAGATCGTCGATCATCCGGACGAGGTCTCGATGAGCTTCCTGCGGGTGAAGGATTTCGTCCGCGCGTCGGCGACCGAGCGTCACCAGGACGTGCCCTTCCGCCTCCTGCTGTCGCTGCTGCCCGATGCCCGGCTCGCACCGTCGATGATGGATTCGAGCCTTCGCGTCGCGGAACTGCAGGACCAGATCGACGAGCTGAAGCGGCTGCGCAGCGTCGTCGTCAAGGCCCGCACCACCTGACGCCCGGCGTCAGGCCCTCAGTTTCTCGTTGTCTGGATCGTACGGGCTCTCCCCGATGACGGTGG
>JAVKCR010000196.1:0-7353 GCA_040222645.1 Rhodospirillales bacterium | reverse complement strand
TCCAGTCCGCCACAGGTCCATGCCCATCGACATATTCTGTTATGCGCCGCAACGACGGGAGTGTTGCCGAGCCTTCCATGACAAGATCGTGCAACTGCTCGACCGACAATTCCTCGATCACGCCGACGAGATGCGAATAGGCACGCTCTGCGAGCTTCGAACGCCTGAACTTCGTCAGCAATTGCAGCAGATCCTCAGGCGATATGCGTTCCCGGCGACCGGCATTCAGTTTCGTCGTGACCAAGGACAGGATGACAGGCGGCACCCTGTCGCGGGACACAATCCGGATATCCGCATCCACAGCCGCCAGCAGCCGCTCAAGCGTATCCGCATTGTATCTTCCGGAGGCCCTGATCCTCGACAGGTTCGCCGGCGAGATACCGGCCCGGACAGCGATATCGCCCGCCCGCAAGCCTTTCCGCCGGCCGGCCTCGATCAATTGCTCTATAATGTGCAGGGAGCGTCGCATTTCGTTTCTCCAGATCAGAAGTTATCATAATTGATAATTTTCGTCAACCGGGCGGTTGATTCACCCGTTGAATCTGCTATTCACCGCTCAGGCCCTTCGCACCTCGTTTTTCCGCGGCAGATGGCGGTTGACAGCAAGGGGTCCATGGCTATAGTGCCGCCCTCCGGCGCGGGAGGGTCTCGCGCCTGTTTTGTGTTTCATGAAGTGGTTGGTACGATGTTCGCAGTCATCAAGACCGGCGGTAAGCAGTACCGGGTCTCAGAAAACGATGTGATCCGTGTGGAAAAGCTTCCCGGCGAAGCCGGCGACGCCGTTCAGTTCGATAATGTCCTGATGATCGGCGACAAGGTCGGCGCTCCGATGGTCGACGGCGCCGTGGTTTCCGGCGAGGTTCTCGGTCAGGATCGCAACGACAAGATCATTATCCTGAAGAAGAAGCGCCGCAAGAATCACCGCCGCAAGGCCGGTCATCGCCAGGACGTCACGGTGATTCGCATCACCGGTCTGAGCGCCGACGGCAAGCCGGCGAAGAAAGCCGCGCCGAAGAAGGCGAAGAAGGTTGAGGCCGAGGCTGCTCCCGTCGAGGACGCGCCCGCGGTCGAAGCGGATAGCAAGGAGTAAGCGCAAATGGCACATAAGAAATCCGGTGGTAGTTCACGTAACGGACGCGATTCGGCTGGCCGCCGTCTCGGCGTGAAGAAGTTCGGCGGTGAAGTCGTGATCCCCGGCAACATCATCGTGCGCCAGCGCGGCACCAAGTATTACCCGGGCGACAATGTCGGCATGGGCAAGGACCACACGCTGTTCGCCACCTCGGAAGGCCAGGTCAAGTTCCAGACCAAGCGGAACAACCGGACCTACGTCTCCGTGGAGCAGCCGGCGTAATCATTCACCCCTCCGGGTGTCTGAACCAAGGGGAATGGCCAACGCCGTTCCCCTTTTTTGTGCTCTAGTGACGGGATGCTGTCGTGAAATTCCTCGATGAGGCCAAGGTATTCATCAAGTCCGGCGACGGCGGCGCGGGCTGCGTCAGCTTCCGCCGCGAAGCCAACGTGCCGATGGGCGGTCCCGACGGCGGCGACGGCGGACGCGGCGGTGACGTGATCCTCGAATGCGTCGCCGATCTCAACACGCTGATCGACTACCGCTACCAGCAGCATTTCAAGGCGCAGCGCGGCCATCACGGCATGGGCAAGCAGCGCACCGGCGCCGGCGGCAACAGCGTCACGCTCAGGCTGCCGGTCGGCACCCAGGTCCTCGCGGAGGACAAGGAAACGCTGCTGGCGGACCTGGTTACCCCCGGCCAGAAGATCGTGCTGCTGCGCGGCGGCGACGGCGGGCGCGGCAACATCCATTTCAAGACCTCGACCAACCGGGCGCCGAGGCGTTCCGACGATGGCTGGCCGGGCGAGGAGATGTGGGTCTGGCTGCGCCTCAAGCTGATCGCCGATGCCGGCCTCGTCGGCCTGCCCAATGCCGGCAAGTCGACCTTCCTCGCCGCGACATCGGCGGCCAAGCCGAAGATCGCCGACTATCCCTTCACCACGCTGCACCCGAATCTCGGGGTGGCCCAGGTCGACGACCGTTCCTTCGTCATCGCCGACATTCCCGGCCTGATCGAGGGCGCCCACGAGGGCGTGGGACTCGGCGTGCGCTTTCTCGGCCATGTGGAACGCTGCCGGGTGCTGCTGCACCTCGTCGACGGCACCCAGGAGAACGTCGCCGATGCCTGGCGCACGGTCCGCCACGAGCTCGAAGCCTACGCCGAAGACCTCGCCACCAAGCCCGAGATCGTCGGGCTGAACAAGATCGACTCGCTTTCCGACGAGGAGATCGCGGAGAAGAAGAAGGCGCTGGAGAAGGCCTGCGGCAAGAAGGTCATGACGCTCTCGGGCGTGTCCGGCGCCGGGGTCCGCGCCGTGCAGGGCGCATTGCTGGCCGAGATCGATGCGAGCAAGGCGGCGGAAGCCGAAGCCAAGGCGAAAGCCGAGAGCGAGGAAGAGGGATACCGTCCGTGAGCACGGAAACCCAACGGCTCGCGGATGCTCGGCTGGTCGTCGTCAAGGTCGGCTCAACGCTGGTCGTCGACGAGGCCAGCGGAGAGATTCGCCGCGACTGGCTGATGGCGCTTGCCGACGATGTCGCCGCCTTGCGCGCCCGCGGCCAGAAGGTGGTGATCGTTTCATCCGGTGCGATCGCCGCCGGGCGCCGCCGGCTCGGCCTGAAATCCCGCAAGCTGAAGCTCGAGGAAAACCAGGCCTCGGCCGCCGTCGGCATGATCCGCATCGCGCATGCCTTCCAGGACGCGCTCGGCCGCCACGACATCCCGGTCGCCCAGGCGCTGCTGACCCTCGACGACAGCGAGACCCGGCGGCGCTACCTCAATGCGCGCTCGACCTTCTCCACCCTGCTCGATCTCGGCGCGGTGCCGCTGATCAACGAGAACGACACGGTCGCCACCGACGAGATCCGCTTCGGCGACAACGACCGGCTGAGCGCCCGTGTCGCGGCGATGATCAGCGCCGACACCCTGGTGCTGCTGTCCGATATCGACGGGCTCTACACCGCCGACCCGCGGGTCGACCCGACGGCGAAATTCGTACCCGTGGTGCATGACATCACCGGCGAGATCGAGGCGTCCGCCGGCGCGACCCGCACCGATTACGGCACCGGCGGCATGAAGACCAAGATCGCCGCCGCCCGAATCGCGCTCGGCGCAGGCTGCCGCATGGTGATCGCGCAGGGACGCGAGACGCATGCGCTCGGCAGGCTCGACGAGACCGGACGCGGCACCTGGTTCCTGCCGGCGGAAGGCCCGAAGGCGGCGCGCAAGCAATGGATCCTCGGCAGTCTCGCCGGGGCCGGCCAGGTGCGGATCGACAATGGCGCGCTGAAAGCGCTGATGGGGGGCAGATCGCTGCTGCCCGCCGGCGTGACCGAGGTGCTGGGCGAATTCGACCGCGGCGATTCGATCGCCGTCGTCAATCTGGAGGGCGCCACCGTGGCGCGCGGCCTGACGGCCTATTCCAGCGCCGATGCGCGCCTGCTCATCCGGCGCAAGAGCAGTGAAATCGAGGACATCCTCGGCTATCGTGGCCGGGACGAACTCATCCATCGCGACGATCTGGTGATGATATGACCGAGAAAATGGATGTTGCCGCCCTGATGACGGGCATCGGCAGGCGGGCGAAAGCCGCGGCGCTGAAGCTCGGCATCGCCCCGACCACGGCGAAGAACGCCGCGCTCGCGGCCGGGGCGGCCGAACTCCGCAGCCGCAAGGCGGAACTTCTGGACGCCAACCGGCTCGACATGGAGGCCGCCGGGAAGAAGGGCCTGTCGAAAGCCATGCTCGACCGGCTCAAGCTCGACGATGCGCGCATCGAGTCGATGGCGAAAGGCCTCGAGGACATCGCCGCGCTGGCGGACCCGGTCGGCGAGGAGATCGCCCGCTGGCAGCGCCCGAACGGTCTCGACATCGCCCGTGTGCGGGTGCCCCTCGGCGTCGTCGGCGTGATCTATGAAAGCCGCCCCAACGTGACCGCGGATGCCGGCGGGCTCTGCCTGAAGGCCGGGAACGCCGCCATCCTGCGCGGCGGATCGGAAAGCTACCATTCCTCGCGGGCAATCCATGCCTGCCTGGTGGCCGGGCTGCGCGCCGCCGGCCTGCCGGAAGACGCGATCCAGATGGTGCCGACAACCGACCGGGCCGCGGTCGGGGAATTGCTGCGCATGGCCGCCTATGTCGACGTCATCGTGCCGCGCGGCGGCAAGTCGCTGATCCAACGGGTCATGGATGACGCGCGCGTACCTGTGTTCGCCCATCTCGAAGGCCTCTGCCACACCTACATCCATGGCGAGGCGGACGCGGAGATGGCCCGCCGTATCGCCTTCAACGCCAAGATGCGCCGCACCGGCATCTGCGGCGCCACCGAGACCATCCTCGCCGACCGCTCGGTCGCCGAGAGCCATCTCCGGCCGTTGCTCGATGATCTCCTCGCCGCGGGATGCGAGGTGCGCGGCGACGCGGCGACCTGCGCGCTCGACAGCCGCATCGTCCCGGCGACCGAGGCCGACTGGGTGACGGAATTCCTCGACGAGATCGTCGCGGTGAAACAGGTCGACGGGCTCGACGAGGCCATCGATTTCATCAATACCCACGGCTCCAACCACACGGACTGCATCATCAGCGGGTCCGAGGCGGCCGCCGGACGCTTCCTGCGGGAAGTTGATTCGGCCATCGTGCTGCACAACGCCTCGACCCAGTTCGCCGATGGCGGAGAGTTCGGCATGGGCGCGGAGATCGGCATCGCCACCGGCAAGATGCATGCGCGCGGGCCGGTTGGCGTCGAGCAGCTCACCAGCTTCAAGTACATGGTGCGCGGGAACGGCGCGATCCGGGCCTGATTGGCTCGGGCCCCCGGACGGGCAATGGACCTGTCCGCCGGGGAAGGGTGACGCTAGGGTGCGCCCGGCATCCCGCCCCGCGAGAAGGTATCCCATGTTGACGTTCGACGACTACCGCCCGGTCCTCACCGGCAGCAAGATCCGCCTTGAGCCGCTCGAGGCGCGTCATGTCGACGAATTGTGGGAGTCCATTGCCCCCGGCGACATCACGCAATGGTTCCCGGTTCCGATGCGCAGCCATGCGGCGATAAAAGCCTTCGTTGCGGATGCCGAAAGGCTGCGCGAGGCGAAAAGCGCCGTGCCCTTCGCCACCATCGACCTCGCCAGCGGTCGGGCGGTCGGTTCGTCGCGGTTCGGCAACATCCAGCACGCCAACCGTGTCGTGGAGATCGGCTGGACCTTCCTGGCGGCGCCCTTCCAGCGCAGCGGCATGAACCGGGAAGCCAAGCTGCTGCAATTGACCCATGCCTTCGAGCAGTGGGGCTGCAACCGGGTTGAGTTCAAGACAGACAGCCTCAACCAGCAATCGCGCAATGCCCTTGCCGGCATCGGCGCAGTCGAGGAAGGCACGTTCCGTAATCACGTAATATGCGAAAATGGCCGGGTGCGGCACTCTGTCTGGTTCAGTATTGTCCACGATGAATGGCCGGCCTGCCGCGAAAAGCTGCAAACAAGGTCAATCGGTTAGTATTTGTACCTATTCGCATCTTAAAGCAGTGCGCCGAAAAATGGTGCGCTGTATGTTTTCTCTCCCGGAACCAGCTGGCAGAAGCTCTCCCGTATGTCCGATAACGAGGACAACAAGACGCCGTTGCCGGAGGCGATATTCGCGGCGCTTGAGACAAGCCCAAGCCTCTGCGCCTGGTATGATGCAGACGACCGTTTGCGCTGGATGAACCACGCCTTCCTCGAACATTACAAGTCATTCGGGCATATCGCCCGCTACGGGCGGCGCTTCGAAGAAATGCTGCTCGAGATTGAACAGCTACGGCCGATCCCGGAATCGAGCATCGACCCGGACTGGATCAAGAAGCGCCTGAAATACCGGGAGAACCCGACCGGCACGATTCTCCGTCCGATGCTCAACGGCGAGTGGTACAGCCTTACCGAATGGCGCACGCCGGATGGCGGGATCATGTCGATCTTCACCGCCACGCCTGAAAACTCCGAACTGTCACAATTGCACAATTCCCTGATGTCCAACATGCGCGACATCGTGTTCTGCCGGTCGGAACGCGACATCGGCACCGTCATGGTGGTCGGCAGCAGCGCCGAGAGTTTCCTTGGCATCAGCGAAGCCGGCGAGCCGCATTCTCCCGAATTCTGGTACGGGCTGGTCCATCCCGACGACCGGCAACGCTATGTGGAAGCGGAACGGCAGCGCAAGACCAAGGGTGTTCCCTATGCCATCGAATACCGGTTCCGGCATCCAAAGACCGGCATCTGGCGCTGGGCCCGGGAGGTCGCCTGGAACACCGAGGACCCGGCCACGGGACGGGTCTATTTCGACAGCTATGTCGTCGACCGTTCAGATGCCAAGGAACAGGAAGCGGCGAGCCAGCAGCTCCGCGACGTGCTCGATGCGGCCACCGACATCATCGCGATCTTCAATCCGGACGGCAGCCTGCGTTACCTCAATTCCGGTGCGCGACGGGATTTCGGAATCCCGCCCGCAACCGGCATCGAAGGGGTGCGGATCACCAATTACATGCCGGCATCCGTGCGGCATATGCTGCTGCATGACGCCATGCACCAGGCGCGTATGCGCGGGTCATGGATGGGTGAACTGGTATTCCGGACCGTCAACCAGTCCGCCATGCCCTGCTCGGCCGTCCTTGTCGCCCACCACAATACCGGTGGCCAGATCGACCGCTTCTCGCTGATCGCCCGCGACATTTCCGACCAGCGTGAATCCGAGTACCAGTTGCGCGTGATGCGCGACCGTGCCGAGGAAGCCAACCGGGCAAAGTCCCGCTTCCTCGCCACCATGAGCCACGAATTGCGCACTCCGCTCAACGCCATCATCGGATTCTCCGAGCTGATGGGCGAGGAATTGTTCGGTCCGCTCGGCGCGCCGCGCTACCGGGAATACCTGAAGGACATCCGCTCGAGCGCCACGCATCTGCTGAGCCTGATCGGCGACGTGCTCGACGTCTCGCGCATCGAAGCCGGCAAGGTACAGCTCGACCCCGAGCCCATCGATGTCGGCAGCCTGATCCGGCAGGTCACCGACATGATCTCCTCGCGCATCTTCCAGAAGAGCCTGGAGCTCAACGTCCGCCTGCCGGATCATTGCCCCCCGCTCCACGCCGACAAGCAGGCGTTCCGGCAATGCCTGCTCAACCTGCTGGCCAACGCCATAAAGTTCACGCCCGACGGCGGCGTGATCGAGGTCGAGGCGGACCCCCACGACCGGGACGGGTACCGTGTATCCGTCACGGATACCGGACGCGGCATCCCGGAAGACCAACTCGACAAGG